>NZ_CDXDOS010000035.1:0-21105 GCF_978021245.1 Frankia sp. CoBUL1 | reverse complement strand
GTCGTCATCAACGGCGATTTCGACGCCTACTGGGCGTATCACCTCGACCGGGAACGCGCCCGCAACCACGACAGCAAGTACTCACCCAGCTACACACTCGCCGCTTGATCTCACCTGGGGAGAACTGCACCCATCTCACTTTCCGCAGAAACTACCATCCGTCAGAGGAGGTGAGCAAATGGGCATCCCGCCGTCCCGGCACAGGCATCATCCCACCACAAACCCGTAGGACACCCACGGCGACAACAAGAGAACCATCGGTCGAGGAACGCCGCGGTCACCGGTCGATCGAAGCCTCGATTCGTGCATGCTACCGTGATGATCATTAACCGTTACGGCTGCAGGGTGGTGACAGCGCCTCGGCCATACCAAGTGGGCAAGGAGCCTAGACGCCATTAGTTCGGCCGTTCCGCCTGCGGCGAATGAGTATCGCCGCAGCGTGGTTCGACGGAAGGTAACAGACGATTCACAGCATGTGCTGATCGACTGGCGGGCACGCGTCGCCACTCCGGGCCTCTGGCGTCAATGCGAATCCGGCACGCCCTCCAGGTCCCACTCAGCGCGGGAACGGACGCAACGATACACCGAGTTCCTTGACACGCTCATAGTTCACCACCTGTGGGGCGGGGCGGACAAGGCCGAGTATCGAATCCGAACGTACCGGCAGTGGTATTCGTATCGCCTCCAAGGCCACGAGAGAACCGTACAGCGCCTTCCACGGGACGGGGAGAAATCGTGGCGAACGACCCGCCTCGCCCGCAAACTTCGCAACGATGTGCCGGAAGGACACCGGCTCTGGATGCGCGACACCAAGCGGCACCGAAATTTGACTATCCTTGACCAGGATCGCAGCCACCACAGCAGCCAGATCTTCCTCCTCCACAGTGAACTGGTAGGGGTTCCCACTCGGAGCCGGACTCACCGGAAGGCGGGACAACCGGGTGAGCGCGGCGGCCATCCCCCCCGCCCTCCTTCCGTAGACCAGGCCCGGCCGCACTACCGAGGCGCCGAAGGCGAGGGCGTCGCGTTCGATGGCGAGTTTCGCCGTCCCATATAGTTGCGCCGTCCCCTCATAAGCCGACATCGACGAGATGACGACGACCTTCGGGACGGAATTATGCGCCGTTTCCAGAAGAGCTCGAGTCGGATGGATGTTTACCGCCTGAATATCTGTCCAGCGCCGGGCTCTCATGTCGTAGGCACAATGCACAAGCGCATCCAGGCCATCGAGAAGACCGGGGGCGAGAGCTCGCCTGGAGTCATAGAAGCGCCATTCTTCCGTCAGGTCGGCTGGCGGCCGTCGAACCAGTTGCACGGTCGTCCAGCCATCCTTGCGTAGCGCGTTCTGGATCACGCCGCCCACATAACCCTGGGCACCGGTGATCCCCACGGTGCGCGTACCCGTATTCGTCACAACCCTCGCACCTCTGATCCTATTCGGTGTGCATTTGCCATGATCGTAAAAGTAAATGTCGTAGCCGCCACAGAAGGGAACACCGATGCGTCAACCAGGTGAATACGCCGCCACCCCCCTACCCGGCCAAGCATGTCACTTGTATGCCGGGTTCCCGAAACCCCGGAGGAATGCGGGAAGCTCCCACCCCAGTGGTAGCTCTTACCCGGCGCCGAACAGGAAACCATCGGCACCACCGGCCACAGATCGAGGAACGGGGCGGCGGTGACGAGCCGTCGCACCACCTTCCGGAGCAGCCCATTTCCGAGGACGCCGTCACGGGTACCGCTCAGATGAATTTCCGGGAGATCCGCTTCACCAGCAGGCGGGACAGCCTGAACCCGTAGCCGTGGAGAGGCCCACGACGGGAGATAACCCAGACCGACCGTAAGCCGCCGAAGAACCTCGTCACCAAGTACGGAGCCCCAACCGGACTGCAGGACCCGCGGAAGCGCCTCGGTGATCGCGGGATTATAGGGATAAAAGTGGATCTGTGATACATCGAGACCGACGTCATCCAGCACAACAATCATATTGAACTGGTTGAGAGTCATCTCCCCGTCCGCACGCGGATCAGGTGTCCGGCGCCGCGACAGCATGGGAACCGTGAACTGCGCAGATTCGGCGAGCTCGATCCGCTCATCGAACCAACGCAACGAGTTCAGAGCAATCCTCGTGCTGCCCAGGGCACCCGCGGCGAGAAAGATCCGATCTCCTTCTAGCTCCTGGGTCTGGCCACTCACGGTCTCCCGGGCGAACAGACGGGCCCCGGACTCGGACTCCTCAACCCGGAATACCAGGAGTCCCGGCAGGTACTTGACCCGACCTTCGCTGATCAACTGGTCGAATGTCTGTGCGGAGGAATAGATCAGCCGGTAAGGACAGCCTGTCATACAGAGACCGCAGCGGACGCACTCGCCACCCCGGAGGGCCAGGCGAGCCTTTCCGACGGTGATGCCGTCGCGGCGCAGCCGCTCCCGATGCCTACCGTAGTCACCAATAACCTGGCGGGTCCGCGGTGCCAGGGTCGGCAGCGGTCGTGGCTCCCGGAACAATGGAAACAACTCGGCCAGATCGTCGATCGCGCCGGACATCGGGACATGGTCAAGGATTCGGCGGTAATGCGGCTCCAACTCCTGGAGGGTGAAGGGCCAATGGCCGAAAGTCGCCTTGCTGAAGGGCATTAACTGCGAGCCCCACACATTACTGAAACCGCCGTACGCGCTGGAGACTACGGCCCGGTTCGCACCCACCATCGCACTCACCCCGCGGAGCTGCCCCTCGTCCCGGAAGGGGAAGTCGGATCCGTAGACCCGCTTCTCCGGAAGGGCCCGGCGCGAGGTGGGCACCGGCTGACGACTGATGATCTCAACCTGGTCGGAACGCCACTCGTCCGACTCTGAGCGACCGAGCTCGTCGACGATGTTGGCAGCTTCGGCCTCGAGCCGCGTCCCGATGTCCACGACCAGGATTTCCTGGGTCGGGTCCTCGGCCAGTGCCAGAGCCGCTCCCGCGGCAGCGGGGCCCGATCCCACGATTATCGTCCGGGACATGTCACTTCCTTTTCCTGGCTACCGGATCGACCACAGCGGCGTACGTTCCCGGGAGAATCACCGGCCGGCGCGGTACTGGTGAAAAGTGCCCACGAGGTATCCGCTGCCGGCCGCCGCGACCCCGGCCAGCATGGTGGCCGATCGCAACGCCCCGGAGAGTTCACCCGAACGGACCGCCCGGAGTTCCCGTGCCAGGCCACCACTCAACGTCTGCGCGACGAAACGCCGCTCGGCCGCCATGCTGGCCGCGCTTCCCATGCCTCGGAATGCGGCAACCTTGCCCTTGTTCACCGTGTAACAACGCTTCCAGAAGTACCGCCAGGTCAGCCTCTCCTTCGGCACGTGATGGTGGACCACTGCCGCCGGCTGATACATCACCTTCAGATGAGGCCAGCGGTCTGCCAGCCGATGGCACATATCCATGTCGTCATGGTTGTCGGAGTGGAATCCGTTGATCTCAGCCAGGGCGGAACGACGGACCGACATGGCGGCGCCGATCAGGCGTCGGGTCGGTGCGAGAGTCTTGGGCAGGCCCTCATAACTGCATCCAAAGACCCAGTCGAACTCGCCGGGAAACCAGCGAGGGCGAGGAACGGCGAAGTCCGGAAGCGGCGCGCCGCCGACCGCGACCACGTCGCGACGGCCGAAGACCGCTACGATCTCCGCCAGCCAGGAAGGGTCAGCGCGAGCATCATCATCGAGGAAGGCCAATATCTCACCCGCAGCGATTTCGGCTGCGGTGTTGCGAGCTGATCCCAGCCGTCCCGGATAGCGGTTCTCCACGACCACTACCCGGACATCCGCGTCTCGATCAGCGAATCTCTTGGCGGCCATCTGAAAAAGCTCTTCATTGTGGTCGATGCAGAGAATTATCTCTATCGGACGGTACTTCTGCGCGAGCAGGGAGTCGATCGCCCTGTTCAGCAGTTCCCATCTTTCGAGCGTGTATGCGCATACAATCGCACTCACCGTCGGTTCCGTCGTCGAATGCAAAACGCTTACCTTCCCCCTGATATCCCGGCATTCGTCCATGGGTCTCGCTCGTCGAATCTCCGGCGCCGAGTACAGGTCGCCAGTCGCTGTTCCGTCACCTCACGACCACCCCAAGACGCTTCTGGTCACCGCTCTGTTTCGGGTGCCATGCCAATTCATCCGGGTACCCGCTCAATGGCCACCGATGACGAACCAGACGTCTGCGGCCGGTCACGCCACACGTTCAGGAGGACCGGCGCTACGACGACCGCCTCGATGAAGACGGCCGTGACCCAGCCGACGCATAGACCCGTCGTTCCAAACATGCGGCCCCCCCCGAAGGCCAACGCGATCTCAAGAACCGTTCCGCAGGCAATCACCCTGGCCGCCGCGGCCATGCGGCCCTGTACCCGACGAAGAGTCACATAGTGATCCTTGACGACCAACGAGATCGTGGCAAGGATGAGAATCCGGAAGGCGGCGACGGACCTACCATCGGTGTAGGCTTCTCCGAACGGCAGCAGAATCAGACTCGTGACGGGTGCCGCGAGTGCGCAGAGCGTCACGCTGATCAGGAGCCCGAGCGGGATTGTCAGGCGCATCTTGGCACGCGCCTCCTCTTCGGCGCGGCCCGTGTGCGCAAGCAGGGCCGTCGGCAGTGCATAAGGAACAACGAAGAGAAAGGAAGCGGCCAGCCGAGCGGTCGAGAATCGAGCGGTGTCCGCCGGTGTCGTCGTCAGGGCGGCAATCACAGGAAGAATCAGAGTCGGCACGGTCAGCGCGAGGCTCAGCACGTAATTGCCGGCTATCTCACCCTTGATCGCCTTCAGCTCGGCGATCCCGGTCTGCCGTTCCGCTCGCCTGGAGTTTCGATAGGGTGGTCGCCTGAAGTACTTGTAGCAAACCGGGAGGGAGACGACCGACGCAATAAGCCAGGTGGCGTAGAGGTCCATGCCGGTGCGCAGGCCCACGATGACAAAGGCAACGAGCAGACCTGCTCTGACGATTGCGGCGAGCAGATTCCGAGCAAGCTGGATCGCCCCACTCGCCGCCCGGAGGATCGCGTAGTCGAGAGTGGTGGTCACCGTAAATGCAGCCACTCCCAGACTGAAGGCAGCTATACTGCCTGGACTGCTACCGATTGGCTGCAGAGTGGTCGAGAGCCAGCGGGTACAGAACGCCCACAACAGGCCGAGTAGCAGCCCGGCCACCGTTACCAGCGCCATGCAGGCGCGGACCAGAGTCAGGCGGCGGTCCTCCGGCAGGTCGGGAAGATGCACCATGAGAAGCGTCCCGAGCCCCAGCATTCCGATCGTGCCGAGGACCGTCATCGAGGACACCGCCGCCGCGCCCACCCCGACGGCGTCGATGGAGAGCGTTCTCGCCGCGACCGACCAGAACACAGCTCCAAGTAAAGACGTTCCGAGCTGGGTGCCGAGTAGGGAGCTCACGATCGTCAACAGGCGCGCGAAACCGGCACCGGAACCCTTCTGCACGGATTCGCTCGGGACGATACCGCTCCCGGCTGGCGTCTGGCGCCTTAAGAAGATCGTCTCCTCATCAGACCGACTCACGATAAATCCTCGCCAAGGCTTCCGCACAGCCGTCCCAGGTCGGCAGGGTGGAGATTTCGGGAGTCGGCCTCGTCTCGCTCGGTGAGTCCCCAGCGCTGGCGAGCAGGTAGATGCCCAGCGTCTTCGCCACGAGTTGTTCATCGGCCGGATCCGCAACGCTCTGCACGAGCCCTGCCGCAGCCAGCTCTCCCAGTCCGGCAGTGGGCGCCACCACCACCGGCCTACCCAGGGCCACGGCTTCCATGACCGCGACCGGATGAGCCTCATACTCGCTAAGCAGGGCCACGACACCCGCTCTCGCGATACAGTCAGACATTGCCTGCCGGTCCTCCGGTGGGATCGAGGTGAAACTCACCCGGTCCACCACACCCAGCCGGTCAGCCAGGCGCCTCAACTCCGGCTCATCAGGGCCCCGCCCCACCAGCATCAGCCGTACGTCAGGAACTAGAGTAATCAGACTCGGCAGAGCGCGGACAAGGTGCCGCTGTCCCTTGTACTTCTCCAACCGGCCTACGCAGACGACAAGCGGCTCACTCGTATCGGGTTTGACATGGCCACTCGGTGGAACGATGGACACTCCGTTCGGGACGACCGAGATCCGGTCTGCAGCGACCCCGGCTTGGCGCATGAAGATGTGGGACTCGAACTCCGCGACGCAGATGACGCGGCGGGCGTTCCTGATCAGTGGCCCGAGCAGGCCCCACTGTACTCGGCGCGCCGTGTTCCGGACCTGCGAGGAATGACCGCCGGTATGCGGTGAGACAATATACGGAATACCCCTCAGGCAAGCCGCCGCCATCGCCACCGGCGGCACGAGATTGTGAATTCCCTGACAATGAACAAGATCATAAGAACCGAATCCGACCACTTTGGCAACGGCCGGCGCCAGATAATAGTCTTTTTCTTGCGGCCACGCCGCGACCCGGTGCACCACCGTTCCCGCGACATTCTCCCTGCTGGGAAGCTTGCCGCTGCGGTCGGTCGTCAATATCTCCACGGTAATGTCACTAGTAGCGTTGAGTCGACGACTCGTCTCGTAGACATGCGTCTCGGTACCACCCATGTCCGGGAAGAATCGTGCCGCCACCTGGAGCACCCTCAGTGCCGTCCCCATTTCCCCTCCTCAGGTCGACCCATCCTTCCGGGACCGGCTGTCCCGGGGTTCAAGCGCACGTCACCCGCGCCTAATCCTCGATCTCAGTGGAACGGACCACGTAACTACCGACCATCAGTTGAACCGTTGCGACGCGCGGGTCCCCGACATCACGAAGATCAATATAGAGCCGGACGTCATCGTCCTCAAAAAGACGACGAGTCCATACCGACCCGTCATCCCGTACTATCTGTAATACAAAAGACCGCTCATCCTGGTAGCCACGCACCACCTCGATTTCCACCTTGCCGTCGATACTGCGCGCGGCGATTGCTGTGACCGGTCGCCGCGCTACCGATCCCGACTGCCAGGAAAGCGCGATCGCACCGCAGAACACAGCGACGACAATCGCCAAGAACAGCGCGCTGGACGGTTTCGGCATCGGGATCATGACCAGCCTTGCCGGTCTCCACGGTGCACCAGCCCGGAGAAGAAGTGCCACCACCACGGCAAGAAAAATGTCGTAGCCCACTGCGTGGGTGGCTAGCCCCAAAGCGGAGAGAGCGAGAGAGACGAACATCAGGATGCACACGACTGCCAGCGCCGCGCAGGTATGCACATAGAAGCCGGTTAGCTGAGGCCGGCGTTGTAAAACCAGCCAGCGGATCCCCTGATACACGAAGGCGATTAGCGAAGTTCCCACGAGCCCCTCGAGCACGAGGATCAAGACTCTCATCGGCCGGCCCGGACAGCCGAGGTCGAGTCTTCCCAGAGGCCCGAGACGTCATAGATACGGACGACTCCGTTGTCGTAGATCCGCCGCGATCCAGGCGTGATATCGAACTTGCCGAGTTCTGCATGGGTGAGACGCGTCCCCTTCGGGGCCTCACCATTCACCACGTAGTACGTCTCATGCGGCAACCCCTCGGCCAGCCGCTGATCGATCACATAATACCGTATCTGACCTCTCCGGAGCAGATCCCGCGCCTGGGCATGGAAGGACGGCGCGAAAAGGATCTGTCCGGTGTTCCCACCTCCAGGTACACCGATCACCAAATACTGATTTCCGGTGGCAGCCAAAAGCGCCCCCAGCTCCCGGTCCGCGGCAAAGTGGGCGCCGTCGGGAAGATTCCGGGCCGCCCACTGCGCCGCGGCGTTGGCGGAGCTATCGATGGAACGGCCGTCGGCAACGACGAGGTAGGGGCCCGGTATGCGGTTCCAATCGAGTCCAGAGCCCATCAGGGTGCCCCCCATGAAGGCTATGGTGCCGAAAAGGGCCACCACCCACCGCAGCAGCCTCCGATGGTTCTCGATATACCAGCCAATCGAGTATGCGGTGATGATCGACAACCCGATGAAGATGAAGGTCGATAGACGTACGGATATCTCCGCCGCCTTCGGGGCGATCGTGGCCACCAGGGCAATCGGATACAGGAGTTGTAGCAATCGAAGCGACCGCAGCACCGCACCCGCACGTCCGTCCGCCGCAGGTCTCCTCCGGAATGGGCCCAACGGCATGAGTGTCGCCATCCAGATAAGCAGCGAGAGCACAATGAGAACAGTTTCCCAGCGCGGGTTCCTGGTGCCACTCGAATCTGTCGAAATTTTTCTCGTCTCACCGGTCCCGCTCGCGATTCCCGTCAACTGGAAAACGGCATCGTGAAAAACTGGACCGAGATATCGGTTGAGCAGCGGACCACTGACAATCGCCCAAGACGCGACCAGGACAAGGTCCGCCACTGTGATACCCAGGAATATGGTAGCGGTGCGGCGGTCCCGTCGGGTAAACGCGGCGACCGTCACCATTCCCAATATGGCGACGAACACCCAGCTCGTGGCATGGTGCGAGAAGGTGAGAGCCAGCGCCGCGCCCGCCGCCAAGACGGTTTCAGTGCGGCCCGCCGCCTCGTTCGTAACCAGCATGAGAAGCAGGACACCGAGAGCCACGGCTAGCGTCTGATACGAGTACTGCGCGTTGAAGAAGAAGAACTGCGGGCTACAGCTGTAGATACCGACAGCAATACCCGCGGCGTGGGCGGAACGAGTCACCTGCTCGGCGAGAAGGAACAGGCCGGCGATCAGCAAACCCCGAGAGAGCACGATGACAAGAAAGGCGGAGAGCTGTGGTGGCAGACGGGTGATCTGTACCACCGCGTTGGTGACCACCTCGAGTCCAGGGAAGCGCGGGCTGACCGGCAAGCCAGAGTTAGCCGTGAAGAGACGACCCGTTTCCCGGATGTCATGCAAGGTCCGGATATGGAGCATCTCGTCAAAGCGGACGAACTGGTGGATCTGGAGTATCAGATACGCCAGCAGGAGGCCCATGCCCAACAACAAACAATCCGTTATCCTCGCCCGCCGAGATGTTGCCGGATCCAAGAGCCCCAGACCGGCCGGAACGAAGATCAGGAGCAGGCCAATCCAGTAGAGCAGGAGGCCCGTGCCACTCTCACCCTGGCGCCCGAGTACGTAGCCACCAGAGACGGCCAGCAGTCCTACCGCGGTGGCTGCCGCCACCGGTAGCGTCTCCCTACGGTACCTCTCGGAATCAGCGCGTAAAAGTAACCCGCCACGATCGCGGTAGTGCAGATCGGTCAACAAACTCGCACTCAGCCCAGCGGATACCACTCTCCGGGTCGCCTCCGGCCCCCGGCCTCGCCCGGTGAGTGCGGTACGAAGATTCCGGGGTATGAGAGTCGTCTCCTCCTCATGGAGGCGGTAGGCCGGCATTCCGCCGACCGAGGATGAGTCGAGTTTCTCGACTGGTGAGGCCTCGTTCCTCCGACGGTCAACGAAGCGATGCACGGACGACCTCGCGATAGACCTCCTCGATACGTGGCACCACCCGACTCGCGGTGAATTCTTTCGCACGCTCCTTCGCGGCAGTGCCCATGCGCGCCCGCCTAGTACCATCCGCCAGGAGATGCTCGATCGCGTCGTGGAGAGCCACCGGGTCGGCCGGGGGGACCAGGACTCCCTCCCGACCGCCAGTGATCATATCGGCGATACCTCCCATCGGCGTGGAGATTACTGGTGTCCCGGACGCCATAGCCTCGAGGACAACGGTCGGACAGGGATCATGCCAGGTAGATGGAAGAACAGCGAAGCTGGCGTGGGCGAAGGCACGCATGATCTCAGCATGAGCTCGCGGCTCGCTCAGAATCACCCCGGGCGGAAAATAGCTCGGTGAATCTGCCGTCCGGCGGCCGACGACGAGCAGCGGCGGACGGTCATCCGGAAGCCTCTCGTAAGCCCCGAGTAGTGCCCCTGTCCCTTTGTCCAGGCTCAGATCACCGACGAAAACCAGGTAGCCATCGGAGACGAGCCCGTCCGGCGGTCCGCCGGGCTCCGCGCCGATGAGCTCGTCGGGGATAAAGTTCGGGACGACCTCATAGGGAATCCGCCCACTGTCCAGCCGGTTGAGCCGGGCCACGGCGTTGCTCACCGCAAGGTATCGGTCGACAGCCCTGTCGCGCCGTCGTGTGCCACCGCGGTTAGCCGCGAAGGTCAGGGGCCCCACCACGCCGGAGTAGTGGTTTCTGGTGCATCGTATGCATCGTGACAGTGCTGGGCCGGAGCACACCAACTCCCCCATAAACATCATCCGCTTAGTGGCACAGACATGGCTGTAGTCATGCAGGGTGACGACGATCGGGACGTCGAGGTACCTGCGCAGCGGCAGCGCACTGTTCACGATCCAGTTGTGCGCATGGATAACGTCGGGCTTCACCTCACGCACGATCCTGGCGATCGCCGCTGCTACTAGCGGATCTGGCACCGGCGGCGCATAGACCCGGTCGGTCGTGTAGAGCAATGGAAGACCTGCGGTTGTCGGCCGCACTAGACGCACGTCCAAGCCATCCCGCTCCTCGGCCGCCGCTCGAGGGCCAAAAGTTATCACCGTGACGTCGTGGCGTTCAGCCAGCTGCTTTCCGAGATTGAGGACATGACGTTCCTCCCCACCGACGATCGGCGGAAAGAACTGTGCCAGCAGAATTACCTTCACGATGATCGCGGTCCGGACCCCCGAGGCGGGACTCTTGACGGTTTGGGTGAAGTCATAAGAGGCGGTCTCGGTTCATGTCGTGGTAGGAGCGCCTCACGGGTAGGGGAACTAGCAGGCTTCTGATATATCGAAATTTGACCATCCGCCACACCGGCGGAACCGCTCCGCACGGCCCATACTCGGGAACAATCGTCCCGGCACAGGGACATCAGGCCGTTTCTTCGAAAGCGGGTGGGGCGCGCACCGTTTCGGCACCCCGCTGGACTGGAAGCGGATCGGTCCTAGGATAGATCGCCAATTCAGCCTTCTCGCTCGAGGCGGAAGACTCGACGAAAATCGTGCGCAACACCCGGAAACCATCCGAGAATGCGTTCAGATTACTGACCCCATGCAGGCGTGGATGTTCAAAACTTGGGACCTCCGCTATGCGAAGTCCAGCCCGCACGGCCCGCATGTTGATCAACGTCTCGATCTCGAATCCGTCCCCCCACTGCTTTTGGGGTCCGGCACCGCCTGTGTCCAAGTCGAAGATGGGGACGACCCGTCGCCAAAAAGCGTTGTAACCGTAGCAGAGGTCGGTGAAGTCCGAGCCAATGAGCATGTTGACCAGGAAGTTCAGGAGACGGTTCCCGAGCCGACGGAGACGAGTGATGTCGGCGCTTCCGCCGTTCGCGACGAAACGCGAGCCCTTGGCAAAGTCAGCACCTGCTTCGAGCGCATTAACGAACGCAGGAATCTCGCTCGGGTCGGCTGAGCCGTCGGCATCGAGCATGACAATGATGTCACCACTGGCCTGGGCGAACCCACAGGCCAGAGCGTTTCCCTTGCCACGGCGATTCTGGTGTGTCACGACTATATCCGGCCGAACACGACGAGCGACTTCGACGGTTCCGTCGGTCGAGTGGCCGTCAACCAGAATTATTTCAGCGTCGCCCGGTAGTCGAGCGAGAACATGTGGTAGATTTTTTGCTTCGTTGAGCGTCGGGACGATGATACTGACAGTCGGCGAAATACGGCCTCGCATAAGAGGTCCCCCGATTTCGATATACTACTGAATTTGGAGTCTTTTCACGCTTCTCATGCACTAGCGACAGCAAAGCCTGACGGAAATCTGCGGCAATCAGGAATGGACGGAGCAGGCCGCTAGAAGAGACTGCGAGACAGGACTCGATCAGCGTCCACTCAGCGAAGCAAAGACTCAACTACCACCCCCGCGACGGCTTGTCACTTCTTTACGAAAAAAATTAAGCTGAGCGCCTCACTTCGCCCCCGATCTCAAAGCGTGCCTCACCTCGCCAAGAAGCGCCGTCGCGTGCGGTAAGTGTACCAGGTAACCTTCTACAGGTTACCCCTATGGGCGTCGCCAGCAGAGTGTGCACTGCAACACTATACGAAGACACACCGGATCACCGCTCCGCCCCCCTGGATCGCTACTCTCTGTAGGACTCAACTCCCGTTCACCCTCCCGCCGACACCGCGGCACCAGCATTCGAGACGGCCATCGGTGTCTCATTTTGCTGCCATGACCCTCCACCGCAAGCAAGAAGTTGATGGGGGAGACGGCCAGAGATGGGCCCACGATCTGCTTCGCAGAGCATCCTTTGATGCATCTCCGCTCGGCCAGCGAGATAGAGCCGCCGAGCCAGGTGGGTCTCAGGCCACGCGCAACAACGCGTCGTCGATCCGGTTAGGGTCTGACACGTCTCCCCGATCGACGGTGGGTCACGCAGCTCCTCGCGCGCCCGACACCAATCGTCAGATCGCCCGGCATGCTGAGCTACCGGTCGTTGACGGGTTCCGGCTGGCAGGCTGCACGAGTCCTTGCCTGGGGCAGGACAGGACAAGCCAAAATGATCGTTTTCGGCAAACATCCCGGGAGCCGCGGTCCCAAATACTCCCCGAAGGCCCCGGCCAACCGTCCCGGGAGAGAACCCGGACGACACCCAAGATCGCGAGTCACGTCAGAGCAGTGCCACTACGCGAGGAAGGCTCAGTACGCACCCTCGCGGCGCAGGACCGCGAACACGGTGCGCCAGAGGATGTAGAAGTCGAGGGGCAGCGACCAGTTCTGCACATACCGCAGATCCAACCGCACCGACTCGTCCCATTCGAGGTCCGACCGGCCGCTGATCTGCCACAGGCCGGTCAGCCCCGGCTTCACCATCAGCCGGCGGTGCACGTCGTCCTCGTAGCGGGCGACCTCCGACGGCAGTGGCGGGCGCGGTCCCACCAGCGACATCGTGCCGTTCGCGACGTTGAGCAGCTGCGGCAGCTCGTCGAGCGACCACTTGCGCAGGAACTTCCCGACCTTGGTGATCCGCGGGTCGTCACGCATCTTGAACAGCAGCCCCTCGGCCCGCTCGTTGCGGGACTCCAGCTCCGCCTTGCGCGCCTCCGCGTCAACGTACATCGACCGGAACTTGTACATGGTGAAGTGCTCACCACCCCGGCCAACCCGGGTCTGCTTGAAAATGGCCGGCCCACGACTGGTCAGGCGCACCGCCAGCGCCAGGGTCAGGAACAACGGCGCGCACAGCAGGAGAACCCCCGCGGCCACACTGCGGTCGAACAGGCCCTTCATGGCCCGCCGCGCGCCGGTGAGCTCCAGCTCCTCGATGTGCAGCAACGGCAGCCCGGCCACCGGACGAATCGAGATCCGCGGCCCGGTCACGTCGGTCAGCGCCGAGGAGACCAGCACGTCGACGTCGCTGCCCTCCAGCGTCCACAGCACCCGGCGCAACGTCTCGCCGTCCATCTGCGGACTGATCGCAACCGTGGTGGCGTGCGTCGCCCGGATGGCCGTGTGCAGGGTTTCCGAGGTGCCGACGATCGGCACCCCGAGCAGGTCGAACCCACTGCGTTCCGGGGAGTCGTGACTGTGCCGGCCCGGCGAGCGGTCGAGCACGACACCGACGACCGACCAACCCGACGTCGGATCCCGCTGGGCCAGCCGGACCAACGCCGCCGCGGAGTCCCCCGCCCCGACCACCAGCACCCGGTGCAGGCAGCGGCCCGCCCGGCGCATCCGGTGCAGGTAGCCGCGCGCGGTGGCGCGGCCGGCCACGGTCAGCAGCAGCGCCGCCGGGAAGGCGATCAGCACGTAGGCACGCGCGAGCTCGGCCTTGGTCGCATAGGACAGGACGGCCACCACCGCGGTGAGCTGCGCGGCGGCGTTGAGGACCCGGCGGAACTCCTCCGAGCCGCTGCCGAGGAACCGGCTCTCGTACGCCCGGCTCAGGTACATCGACAACACCCACGCGACGGGCAGCAGGATCGACATGGCGACATACGGCGTCGCGGAGACCGGCTTCAGGTCGAACTCAACCAGTCCGCCGAAGCGGACCAGGTAGGCCACTCCCGCCGCGACCACGCAGGCGGCCGCGTCGGAACCCACGAGCAGCCAGCCGTACGGCCGTTCCCAGCGAACCTTCGCCCGGTAGTCGACGACACCGTCGGATGTTCCGTCCGCGCCGGGACCCGCGCCGGGGCCCGCGCCCACCTCGTACCCGTCGTACCGGGCGGGCTCATCGGCCCCGTCCAGCGGTTTCGGAATGGCATCCGTGCCCGGCCCCGCGGCCAACCCCACCTGTGCATGGCTGAAGACAGTGTCCGTCACCTGGCAGACCCCCCACGGCCGCAACATCTTCGGACCGACGACGGGGGGAGCGCTGCTTGGCGCCGAGCACGCATGTCACCTGCGTATCGACGTGCCCAGGCCTGGTGCCGAGCCCCCGAACCCGCCGCACCACCGGCCATCCGGACCCCCCCATCCGACCGGCACCGCACATACGCGAGTAACTCTAACGTGCCGAGACAGGAGGATCCACGACGTCAACCCCGATGACTCATACGCGTAACAAAAATCGCGACTAGGCGGTCAAGGGACACGACAGTCAGGAGACACCGGACAGGTACGCCCGTAGCAGCCGCTCGGCCTCGTCGATCGCGGCGAGCTCGACGTACTCGTCCCGGGTATGGGCCAGGTTGGGATCGCCCGGCCCGTAGTTGAGCGCCGGGATCCCGAGCTTGGCGAAGCGCGCCACGTCCGTCCAGCCGTACTTCGCCACCGGCACACGACCGGTGGCGGCGACGAACGCCGCCGCGTGCGGGGCGGCGAGCCCGGGCAGCGCCCCGCCGACGAGATCGGTGACCTCGACGTCGTAGCCACCCAGCACCTCGCGAACATGCGCCACCGCCTCGTCGGGGCCCCGGTCCGGGGCGAACCGGAAGTTCACCGTGACCTGGCACCGGTCGGGGATCACGTTGCCCGCCACCCCACCGTCGATCCGCACCGCGCAGAGCCCCTCACGGTAAGTGCAGCCGTCCAGCGTCACCGTCCGCGCCCGGTAGCCAGCGAGGCGGCGGAGCAGATCGCCGGCCTTGTGGATGGCGTTGTCCCCGAGCCACGACCGGGCCGAGTGCGCCCGGGTGCCGGGAAGCGTCACGACCACCCGCAGGGTGCCCTGGCAACCCGCCTCGATCTCGCCGGAGGTCGGTTCCATCAGGATGGCCAGATCCGCCTCCAGCCAGTCCCGGTGCCGGGCGGCGAGCCGACGCAGCCCGTTGCGGGCCGCCTCGACCTCCTCGTGGTCATAGCAGACCCAGGTGACGTCGTGGCTCATCGCGCCGGGCGTGGCGACCGGGAGCGTGGCCGCGAGCCGCAGCGCGACCGCGACCCCTGCCTTCATGTCCGACGTCCCGCAGCCGTAGAGCCGCCCGCCCACCACACGCGAGGGCAGGTTGCCCGCCAGCGGAACGGTGTCCAGATGGCCGGCAAGCAGGATCCGGCCGGGCAGCCCCAGCTCGGTCCTGGCCACCACGGCGTCACCGTCCCGGTCAACCCGCAGCCCGTCCACCGCGGTGAGCGCCTTCTCCACCGCGCCCGCGAGGGCGGCCTCGTCCCCACTCACCGAGGGCACGTCAACCAGCGCCCGGGTCAGCTCGCCGACGGGCGCCGTGAGGTCGAGGCTCATGCCGTCACACCCTACGGTCACCGGGCCAGCGGATCGTTAACCGGCGATAAGATCATTAACCGGCGACAGGACGCCAGCCGGCAACAAGATCGTTAGCTGGCGACGCCGTGCTCCCGCAGGATGTCGTTCAACGCCAGCTTGTCGTGGATCTCGCCCTCGGCGAGCGTCCGCAGCACCAGGATGCAGGGCATCGCGAACTCTCCGCCCGGGAACGACTTCACCCGGTTGGAACCGACCGCGACCGCCCGCTCCGGGATCTCCCCGCGCGGGTACTCCGCGCCGGTCGTGGCGTCGAAGACATGGGTGGAGGCGGTCAGGATCGCCCCGGCGCCGAGCTTGGCCCCGCGGCGCACCCGCGCGCCGTCCACCACCATGCAGCGACTGCCGACGAAGGCGTCGTCCTCGACGACGACGGGGACCGCGTTCGGCGGCTCCAAGACCCCGCCGAGCCCGACCCCACCGGACAGGTGCACGTTGCGGCCGACCTGGGCGCAGGATCCGACCGTGGCCCAGGTGTCGACGAGGGTGCCGGCGCCGACGTAGCCGCCGATGTTGGTGTAGCTCGGCATGAGGACGGCCCCGGGCTCGACGTGCGCGCCCCAGCGCACGATCGCGCCCGGTACCACCCGCACACCGTCGAACCGGGTCTTGAGCGGCACCCGGTCATGGAAGCGGAAGTCGCCCGCGGACGACTCGACCATGGCGAGAACCTTGAAGGACAGCAGGATCGCCCGCTTGGCCCGCTCGTCAACGGTGACCGAGCCGTCCACGGTGACCGTGGCGACCCGGGCCACGCCCGCATCGATGGCGTCGACGGCGGCCACCACGATCTTGCGGGCGTCGGCGTCGGCGGGGGTCAGCTCCGCCCGCCGTTCCCACAGTTCGTCGACGGCGGGATCGATCGGAGAGTCGAGGGATGTGTTCGAGGCGCTCACAAGCCCGACCCTACGAGGTGGCCCCGGCCCCACGAGATGGCGGGGCCACGGATCCGGGCCGGGTGCTAACGGATGTCCGGCTCGGCAGCCCCATAGCTGCCCTGAGTGACCGGCTGACCGTAGTCGGGCCGAGCGCCATGGCCGGGCTGCCCCGTGGCGGCGACCGGCAACAGCATCGTCATCCGCTCGGGAACGGTCGCCACCTGCGAGTCCGCGGCGGTCAGGGCGATCCGGACGTGATACCGGCCAGCCTCCCCGTAAAACGTCCCGGGCGCGACGAGTATCCCGACCTCGGCCAGCGCCTCCACCGTGGCCCAGGCCTCCTCACCCCGGGTTGCCCACAGGTAGAGGCCGGCCTCGCTGTGATCAATGGTGAAACCCGCGACCGCAAGCGCCGCCGCGAGGACGGCCCGCCGGTTGGCGTAGCGCGCCCGCTGATCCGCCACATGCATGTCGTCGGCGTACGCAGCCGCCATGGCGGCCTGCACGGGCGTCGGCATCATGAAGCCGGCGTGCTTGCGGACCGCGAGGAGACCCTCGACCAGGGCCGGGTCACCGGTGACGAACCCGGCCCGGTAGCCCGCGAGGTTGGACCGCTTCGACAGCGAATGCACCGCCAGCAGTCCCTCGTGGGAGCCGCCGCACACGTCGGGGTGCAGCACCGAGACGGGCCGGCTCTCCCAGCCCAGCTCGATGTAGCACTCGTCGCTGGCGACGATCACACCGCGCTCCCGCGCCCAGGTGACCACGGCGCGCATCTCGTCGACCGTGAGCACCCGCCCGGTCGGGTTCCCCGGCGAGTTCAACCAGATCAGGGTCACCCCGTCGGCCGGGCCCGCCACCGGTTCGCAGCGGGCGAGCAGCGCGCCGACCTCGTAGGTCGGATAGGCCGGGGTCGGCACCCACACCCGGTCACCGGGTTCGAGCCCGAGCTGACCGGGGAGCTGGGCCACCAGTTCCTTCGTCCCGAGCACGGGCAGCACCGCGCCCGGGTCGACGAGCACGCCGAGCCGGCGGGCCAGCCAGCCTGCCGCCGCCTCGCGCAGCTCCGGGGTACCCGCTGACCGCGGGTACCCCGGAGCGTCAGCGGAGCCGGCCAGCGCCTGCTGCACGACGGCCGGCGTGGCGTCGACCGGAGTACCCACCGAGAGGTCGACCAACCCATAGGGATGCAGCCGGGCCTTCTCCTTGAAGGAGACCAGCTGGTCCCACGGGAAGTCGGGCAGTCGCACCCGGGACCGGGCCGGTGACCGCGGGACTCCGGAGATATTGCCGGGTCTCCCCGGGCCGCTCAGGACTCGCCCTGAGGAGCCAGCGCGGCGACCGTCGGCGGGTCGAAGTCCAGGGCGCCGACCTTCGATGCGCCGCCAGGCGACCCGAGCTCCTCGAAGAAGTTCGCGTTGGTGTCGGTGTACCCCTTCCACTGATCGGGAACGTCGTCCTCGTAGTAGATGGCCTCCACCGGGCAGACCGGCTCACAGGCACCACAGTCGACACACTCGTCAGGCTGGATGTAGAGCATCCGTCCGCCTTCGTAGATGCAGTCGACCGGGCACTCCTCGATGCAGGCCCTGTCCTTGACATCGACGCAGGGCTCTGCGATGACGTAGGTCACCGGTTTTTCCTCCTCGGGCTCACGGGCGACTGAGTCCTTAGTATCGACCTGGACAGTTCCGTGTCGACAACAAGGGCGTGCGCTGGTGGTGTATGTCGTCCGCATCACTCCGGCCGATGTTGGCGCGCGAGTTATGCTCCGCCACCGCATCCCCGGACCGGTATCCCTCAGTGATGTTCTCGGAACGTTGCGGTCATGGTCATCGGGCGTGCTCACGGTTGTCACTGCCGAGGGCACACCCGTCCAGGTTACCGAGGATGCCGTCGTAGCGGCACGCGTCATCCCACCCCGCCCACCGACACGACGTACGCGGAATGTCCCGGGTGCGACGGCTCTCATGGAGATTGTCCCGAATACGACTACCCCGAAGGCGACTATCGCGGGGGCGACTGTCCTGGGGACGACCGTCCCGGACACACCCGATCCGGACACGACCGTCCCGGACACGACCGATCCGAAGGTGCCCGGCCTGAAGGCTGCTGCCCCGCCAGGGGCGGCTGCCCCGGAGGCGGCCGCCCCTGGCGTGAACGCTCCGAGCGAGCTCTTGTGAGCACCCGCAGCCGCGGCAGGTTCGCCGAGGTCGTGCGCCGCGAGCCGATCGACCTGGCGGTCGCCTGCCATCTGCTCGCCGCCGAGGTCGACCCGGCAGCCGACACCCCCGACGCCACCGCCACCCTGAACGCCCTCGACGCATTCGCCGCGCAGGCCCGTCCACTGCTCGCCGCGCGGACGACCTCGAGCCGACGGCCCCGGTTCCCCCGGGCCGAGCACGGTACGCCGGTGGCACGCCAGACCGGCGCACCGGGGCAGGCACAGCCTGGACAGGCACAGCCGGAATCCGGATCCGAGGCGGCAGGGCGCCTGGAGGGGTTCGGCCCGGGAGCGGGGGATTTCGATCCGAGGATCGCCGCCGAGACGCTACACGAGTCCCTGGGGCTCGCCGCCGGCTTCGCCGGGGCCGAGGACGACTACACCGACCTGCGCTCCTCGCTGCTCCCCGATGTGCTGCGCCGGCGGCGCGGCCTGCCGATCCTGCTCTCCGTCGTCTGGCTGGAGGTGGCCGCCCGGCTCGGGGTCCCCGCCTATCCTGTCGGGCTTCCGGGGCACGTCGTGGTCGCGGTGGGTTCCCCCCAGGACCACGTGCTCGTCGATCCGTTCGCCGCCGGCCGACTACTGACGGTGCACGACGCTGCGGAGAAGGTACGCGCGGCCGGGTTCGCCTTCACCCGTGCCCACCTCGCCCCGATGAGCGCGCAGGACGTGCTCACCCGGATCCTCGGCAACATCCGGGTCCTCGGGGCACGCTCGGACGCGCCGCACATGCGGCTGTGGGCCGTCGAGCTGTCCCTGCTGCTCCCCCACCACCCGGCGAGCCTGCGCCGGGAGCGCGGCGAGCTCCGCGTCCGGTTGGGCGACTTTCTCGGCGGAGCCACCGATCTGACCGCGTTCGCCGACACGGTGGCTGCGGTCGAGCCGGCCGCCGCGGCGGCCGCCCGCCAGGCCGCCGCCGCGGCCCGCGCCCGGCTCAACTAGCCCCGGAGACCGTCCGCCCGCCCGGGAACCGTCCGCTAGCTTCGGGAAGCGTCCGCTAGCTTCGGGAAGCGTCCGTTTCCCGCTGCGCCTCCGTTCCTCCCGTATCCGCACCGACCGGGTCGAGGTAGCGCCCGTCGTAGAAGACGAGCGGTCCGACATCGTCCCGCGGCTGGGCGAACGAGACGACCTCACCGAGGACGAGAGTGTGATCCCCCCCGGGATGGGTCGTGACCGTCCGGCACTCGAAGACCGACAGCGCGCCGTCGAACAGGACCACTCCGGTCTCCGGCCCGATCGAGTGCTCCCATCCCGCGAACATGTCACCGGGCTGGTCATACGCGCGTTTCGCAAAGCAGCGCGACGTCTCGGCCATGTCCTCGGCGAGCACCGAGACTCCCCACACCCCCGAGGCCATGAGCGGACCGTGGAAGCGGGCGTCCCGGCGGATGCTGGCGAGCACCAGCAGCGGGTCGAGGGAGACCGAGACGAACGAGTTCGCCGTCATGCCGAGATGGCGACCGTCGGCGACGGTCGTGAGGACCGTCACTCCGGTAGCGAACCTGCCGACCGCCCTGCGGAAGTCCGCCGTCCGCAGCGTCGACCGGTCGGCCTGGAGGGCCGGGGAGACCGGGGAGGTCTGGGAGACCGGGGAGACCGGGGAGGCGGGCGCGCCGGCCCGGTTCTCTCCACGGTGCGCAGGGCTACCCACCCGGCCACGCTACCCGCTCCGCTCACCACGTGGGCGACAGTCCCCAAGGGCCGGTGACATCTCCCACATCACAAGAGCCGGTGACATCTCCCAGGGCGAGACAGACGACCCCGCAACCGGACCGGTGCTCAGCAACCGGGAGGAAGCGCCGTGAGCCCCCGCCGTGCCCCGGCGAGGACGGCGATCGCGATCGGGCTCAGTGCCCCGAGCAACAGGAACGCGTAGCCGGATCCGCTCGCCCGCAACAGCAGGTCCCCCTCGGGGCGGGAGCTGGCGAACAGCAGCACGACGACGGCCCAGCCGATGAGCACGGTCGTGGGTCCCAGCCGGGTGCCCGTCAGCCACCGCACCAGCAGCGCGGCACCCCCGTTGCCCACCAGCGCGACCAGTACGCCGAGCGACAGCAGCATCCCCCCCGGCCGTGGACCGGCGGGAACGAGGAAGACGCCGTAGAGACCCAGCCCGACCCCCAGAAACACCCCCAATGTGTAGGAAGCGGCCAGAAAGGCCCTGCCGGGTTGCGGGTCCGGGGACGGTTGTCCCGACGGCCGTGCCGGCTGTCGGGACAACCGGGTTGCGGGCGGCGTCCGGCGGGGACCGGCGCTGGGACGGGGCATTCTCCGACAGTAGGACATCGTCCGCCAGGCCCACCCGGTCAGGCCGACCAGCCCCGAGGCCCCAGCCCCGGG
>NZ_CDXDOS010000034.1:19232-22585 GCF_978021245.1 Frankia sp. CoBUL1 | reverse complement strand
TCTTCTGAACGGGGCCGGGGCCAGCCGCGCGGCTCAGACCTGGCGGCGGCGCTCCACCGCGTCGAGGATCTCCGCGACGGCCTCGTCCACCGGCACGCCATTACGCTGCGTCCCGTCTCGAAAACGGAACGACACCGCACCCTGGGTGACATCGGAATCTCCGGCCAGCAGCATGAACGGCACCTTCTGCTTCTGCGCCGTACGGATCTTCTTCTGCATCCGGTCGTCGGAGGAGTCGACCTCCACCCGAAGGCCGTGTGCGGCGAGCCGCCGGGCGACCTCGTCCAGGTACGGCACGTGCTCGTCGGTGATCGGGATGCCGACCACCTGCACCGGCGCAAGCCACGGCGGCAGCGCCCCGGCATAGTGCTCCAGCAGGATGGCGAAGAACCGCTCGATGGTGCCGAACAACGCCCGATGGATCATGAACGGACGCTGCCGGGTCCCGTCCGCGGCCTGGTACTCCAGGCCGAAGCGCCGCGGCAGCTGGAAGTCCACCTGGATGGTGGACAGCTGCCAGGTCCGGCCGATGGCGTCACGGGCCTGCACGGAGATCTTCGGCCCGTAGAAGGCACCGCCGCCCGGGTCCATCACCAGTTCCAGGTCCTGCTTCTGCGCGGCCTCCCGCAGCAGTTCGGTGGCCTGCGCCCACTCCTCGTCGGTGCCGACGGCCTTGCCCGCCGGCCGGGTCGACAGCTCCAGGTAGAAGTCGGTCAGCCCGAAGTCGCGCAGCAGCCCGAGCACGAACGTCAGCACGCTGTCGAGCTCGGCGGGTAGCTGCTCACGGGCGCAGAACAGGTGCGCGTCGTCCTGGGTGAGCCCGCGCACCCGGGTCAGGCCATGGACCACGCCGGACTTCTCGTAGCGGTAGACCGTGCCGAACTCGAACAGCCGCAGCGGCAGCTCCCGGTACGACCGGCCCCGCGACCGGAAGATCAGGATATGCATCGGGCAGTTCATCGGCTTGAGGTAGTAGTCGGTGCCGCCGTCGAGCTGCATGGGCGGGTACATGCCCTCGGCGAACCAGTCCAGGTGCCCGGAGATCTGGTAGAGCTCCGACTTGGTGATGTGCGGGGTGTTGACGAACGAGTACCCGGCCTCGATGTGCCGGCGCCGCGAGTAGTCCTCCATCGCGGTGCGGATCGCGCCGCCCCTGGGGTGGAAGACCGCCAGCCCCGGGCCGATCTCGGTCGGGAACGAGAACAGGTCAAGCTCCGCGCCGAGCTTGCGGTGATCGCGCTTCTCGGCCTCGGCCAGCCTGGTCTGGTAGGCCTTGAGCGCGTCGCGCGACTCCCACGCGGTGCCGTAGATGCGCTGCAGCTGCGGGTTCTTCTCGCTCCCCCGCCAGTAGGCCGCGGCGGAACGCAGGATCGCGAAGGCCGGGATGGCCCGGGTGGTGGGCACGTGCGGCCCGCGGCAGAGGTCCTTCCAGCACAGCTCGCCGGTCTTCGCGTCGAGGTTGTCGTAGATGGTCAGCTCGCCCGCCCCGACCTCAACACTCGCCTCGGCGTCGTCGGCCGCCGTGTCACTCGACTTCAGTCCGATCAACTCGATCTTGTACGGTTCGTCAGCGAGCTCCGCGCGGGCCTCGGGCTCGGTGACGACCCGCCGGGAGAAGCGCTGGCCGGCCTTGATGATCGCCTGCGCCTTCTTCTCGATGGCCCTGAGGTCGTCCGGGGTGAACGGGGACTCGACGTCGAAGTCGTAGTAGAAACCGTTGTCGATAGGCGGCCCGATGCCCAGGCGTGCCTTCGGGAAGAGCTCCTGGACCGCCTGGGCGACGACGTGCGCGGTGGAGTGCCGGACGATCGCCCGCCCGGCCGGCGAGTCAATCATGATCGGCTCGACGACGACCCCGTCGGCGAGAACATGAGCAAGATCACGCTGCTGACCGTCAACCAGAGCCGCGATCACGTTCCGGTCGTCGGCGAACAGCTCGGCGGCCGTCGTCCCGGTCGGCACCACCCGCGGATCGCTGCGCTGGGCGTGCTGAACGGTAACGCGGACGTCGGACACCGAATCTCTCCTGTTGCGCTGGGAACACGGATGCGGGGATCGCGTCGCCGGTGCGTCGCCGGTGCGTCGCCGGCAGGCGGCCCCGCGGCGGGCCTTCCTGGCCCGTTCGCGATGCTACTCGCGGACGCATGGTGCCCCCGGTGAGCGGGGTACGGCGAGCGGGATACTCAGCGTGACGAGCGTGGCTCAGTGCGACGGGTGTGGCTCAGTGCGACGGGTGCGCCTCCGCCGTCGGCCGCGCACCCTGCCGGCAGCGGATGCCACCGAGGATGGTGTCGACGATCTTCGCGATCCGCGTTCCGCTCACCTCGCAGTCACCACTCATGTACTGCCGATAGGCGACCGGCCCGACCAGCATGTCGACGACAAGGTCGACGTCGACGTCCGCGGCGAGTTCCCCCGATTCGATGCCGCGCCGGAGCATGGCGGCCGCTTTCTCCCGCGACGGCTCGATCACCTTCTGCGAGTAGGTGGCGAACAACTCCGGGTGCGTGCTCCGCTCGGCGACGAGCTTCGGCATGATCCGCCCGGACAACGACTGGAGGTTGTGCCGGCGCAGCGCGTTCAGCCAGGCCACCAGGTCGTCGCGCAGGGAGCCAGTCTCGACCGCGTCGAGACTGTCAGCCAGGGTGTCCAACGCGTCCCCGATCAGGGCGTCCTTCGTTGGCCACCGGCGATAGACCGTCGCCTTGCCGACCCCGGCGCTGGTCGCCACTGCCTCCATCGACAGGCTCGCGAAGCCGACCGTCGCGAGCTCGTGCAGCGCGGCATCGATGATCGCCTCATCGCAGCGGGTGTCCCTCGGACGACCGGGAGCGCGGGAGACGCGGACCCCGGAGGGCACCCGGTCGGACGGTCGCCGAGGATGCGCAGCGCGCACGTCCCGGGTGGCCATCAGGCGGGACACCGGCCTGATCCCCCGCCCGCTCCGTCGCTGCCGTGCCGATGCATCCGCATGGAAAGGCCACCCGCCACCTTGATCGCGCCGCACGTTCTCGCCGCACTTCAAGATCATCATACGTCCCAGTCGGTCAAGACGCATCCGTTTGCCATGGCAGCGGCGTGGCGTGCGTCGCGTTCCACGCCGATCGGGCCACGGTCCACCACGAAACCACCGCCCGAACGCCCCAGCCCGAACAGCCATCTCGGGGCTGGGTGGATCTGCTCCACCACGGGCTCTCCGCATGGCAGCCGTTGGTGGCAGCATGAGGGGGACGCCGGGACGCCCAGCGCCCGGACGGACGTACAGGAGCGCTCATGGATGCTTCAGACACACCCACCCACCCGGCGGACCCGGCGGCGACGCCCTACGGCGCGCCGACCACGCCGCCGCGGCC
>NZ_CDXDOS010000034.1:0-18834 GCF_978021245.1 Frankia sp. CoBUL1 | reverse complement strand
GCCGCGGCGAAGAACCGGGGCGAGAAGTGGTCGATGCTGACCGCGTACGACGCCACCACCGCCGCCGTCTTCGACGAGGCGGAGATCCCCGTCCTGCTGGTCGGGGACTCGGCCGCCAACGTCGTCTACGGCTACGACACGACCGTGCCGATCACCGTCGATGAGCTGCTGCCGCTGGTCCGGGCCGTGGTCCGCGGAGCACCGCACGCGATGGTCGTCGCCGATCTGCCCTTCGGGTCGTACCAGGGGGGGCCGGCCGAGGCGCTGGCGAGCGCTACCCGCTTCCTCAAGGAGGGCGGGGCGCACGCGGTGAAACTCGAGGGCGGTTCCCGGGTGGTCCGGGCGGTGGACGCCCTGGTCGGCGCCGGCATCCCCGTTATCGGGCATCTGGGGCTGACCCCGCAGAGCATCCACACCATCGGGGGCTACCGGGTCCAGGGCCGCGACGAGGCCGGCGAGATCCTGCTGGCCGACGCGCTGGCGCTCGAGGCGGCCGGCGCGTTCGCGGTCGTGCTCGAGGTGGTTCCCGCCGATCTGGCCACCCGGGTGACGAAGGAGTTGCGCATCGCCACCGTGGGTATCGGAGCCGGCTCGGGATGCGATGCCCAGGTGCTGGTCTGGCAGGACATGGCCGGGCTGAGCGGCGGCCGCACGCCACGGTTCGTCAAGCGGTACGCGGATCTGCGCACGATTCTCGCGGACGCCGCCCGGGCCTACCGCGCGGACGTCCGGGACGGCAGGTACCCGACGATCGAGCACAGCTACTGATCAGTCACCCGGCCGGTGGTGCCGGCGGCGCCGGCGCTGTCACCCCGGTCCATCGCCGGTCCGGGCCAGCGCCGCCGCGAGCACGGACCACGCATCGACCAGGGACGGGCCGTACCAGGTCAGCAGGCGGCCGGACACGCAGACCGCGGGCGCGCTGAAGGTCTCGGGCCCGTCCGACGGGCTGAAGGGGTACGGCTCGTCGGGCAGGACCACCAGGTCATGGGGCGGGACGGCCGCGAGATCGATCCGAGGGTAGCGGTCCGGCGAGTCCGCCAGCACGTTGTCGACCCCCAGCCGGCGCAGCACGTCGCCGGTGAAGGTGTCCCGGCCGACCGCCATCCACGGCCGGCGCCAGATCGGCACCAACGCCCGCCGTCGCGGTCCGGCGGCCGGCACGGCCCAGGCCTGCCGGGCGGCGTCGAGCCAGCCGGGACGAGCCAGCCCGCAGGCCAGGCGCAACATCCGGTCCAGGCTCACCAGAGCCTGATCGACCGTGGTGGGGGCGGTGACCCACACGGCGAGCCCGGCCCGGCGCAGCGCGGCGAGGTCGGGTTCCCTGTTCTCCTCGGCGTTCGCGCAGACCAGGTCCGGGGCCAGGGAGACGATGGTATCGAGGTCGGGGTTCTTCGTCCCCCGGACCCGAGTAACGGCCAGCCCCGCGGGATGGCTGCACCAGTCGGTGGCACCCACCAGCAGACCGGGCGCGGTGACGGCGATCGACTCGGTGAGGCTGGGAACGAGCGAGACGATCCGTTCCACCCGCGCCGGAATCGCCACCGGGTGGCCCAGGTCGTCCCGGGGGGCCGTCCCCGCCTCTCGTTCCCGCCCATTCGCCACCGCGGCCCCGTCCAAACGGGCCCCGTCCAAACGGGCCACATCCGGACGTAGCCCGTCCGGACGCCGCTCAGACATCGGTGACCCGCAGGCCGGCGTGCGACTTGTACCGGCGATTGACCGAGATCAGGTTCGCGGTCAACGCCTCGACCTGACCGGCGTTGCGCAACGTGCCGGCGTAGATGCCCCGCATGCCGGGAATGCGCTCGGCGAGCGCGGCCACCAGATCGGTGGCGGCCCGATCGTCGCCGAGGACCAGGACGTCCGTGTCGATCTTCGTGACCGCGTCATCGGCCAGCAGCACCGCGGAGACGTGGTGGAAGGCCGCCACGATGGCGCTGTCCGGCAGGACGGCGGCCGCCTGCTGCGCGGCGCTGCCCTCGGGCACCGCGAGCGCGAAGGCACCCCCCTTGTCGAAGCCGAGGGGGTTGACGCAGTCGATCACGATCTTCCCGGCCAATGGCTCCCGCAGGGCGGCCAGGGTCTGGCGATGGCCCTCCCAAGGAACCGCGATGATGACGACATCGGCGCGCTCGGCGACCGTGGCGTTGTCCGCGCCCTCGATGCGCAGGCCGGGGCGCGCGAGCGCGGCCGCGGCCTGCTGGCCGCGTTCGGTCGAGCGGGACCCGATCAGTACGAGATGGCCGGAGGCGGCGAACCGCAGGCCGAGGCCCCCGCCCTGCGGACCCGAGCCGCCGAGGATACCGATGATCAGCGCGGGGACGTCCGGCCGGACGCGGTCAGTCGAAGCCACCCTGCCATCCTGCCCGATCCGGGCTTTGGCCGCCCGGCTGCGTGACACCCGTGAAAGCGTTCCCAGAACAGTGGGAACCAACCCGTTCACCCTCCGACATGACGATGCACGACAAGTACCCCCCCTTGCGGACAGCTCCTTGCAATGAGGGACTATGCAGAGACAACGGGACAGCTACGTGTCCGATTTTTCCGAACTCGCCCCCCGCGGGGAGATCCGGATCGACCGGGTCCATACACGTCGCCACCGGCAGAGGAGCAGCCCACGTGACTGACAGCTACAGCTCTTGGACCGCGACACTTGGTGAGCGAGTAGACACGAAAAGCGAAACCGCCGGTACTTCCAGGAACCCCGCGCGCGCATTGGTCTCAGATGGGCCGTACCGTTCCGTTTCACACACATCGAGCAGATCTTCGGAGTCAGGCGAGAGAGGTCGAGCAATGGCGGACGTGTCGGTTCGCTTCGCGATGACAAACGACAGCGAAGTGGTGCTGAACCTGTCGCTGCCGCAGGCACTGCGCCTGATGGAAGCGATCGCCCGCAAGGTGGGCGAAACCCTGGCCGAGCGCAGCACGCAGACGGTCGGCGGTGTCGGCGGTGTTCCCGCCTCGGCCCCTTCCAACGGGATGCCCAGCCTGGGGCCGTACACCCCATCCTGAGCATCCACGTGCCGCGCCGGTCCACCTGTCCCCACGCGGCGGCATCGCGCCACTTGGCGCGTTCTCACGCGGACAGTCCCGGGTGGACATCCGCCCGGGACGCCGACCATCGCTCAGAACCGGGGCGGTGCCCCGGCGAAACTCACGGGCCCGTCATGCACGGGCCTGTCACGCACCGGTCCGTCCTCGGGCCCCAGGTCCGGGAGTAGTGACCGATCGAGCCCAGGGCCGCGTCCAAGGCGCGTGGATGCGAGGCCGCGTACACCTCGCGAAGCCGGTCCACCGTCACCAGGGTGTAGATCTGGGTGGTACTGACCGAGGCGTGTCCCAGCAGCTCCTGCACCACCCGGACGTCGGCGCCGCCGTCGAGCAGGTGGGTGGCGAAGGAATGGCGCAGCACATGGGGTGAGACCCCCTCCACACCGGCCGCGAGCGCCGCCGTACGCAGCACCGACCACGCGCT
This sequence comes from Frankia sp. CoBUL1, assembly GCF_978021245.1. Classification (NCBI taxonomy): domain Bacteria; kingdom Bacillati; phylum Actinomycetota; class Actinomycetes; order Frankiales; family Frankiaceae; genus Frankia; species Frankia sp. CoBUL1. Next base: position 15,356 of record NZ_CDXDOS010000034.1, on the reverse strand, counting down.
CTGCCGGGACAGGCGGTTACCGCGGCGGGACAGGAAGACCGCGGGCCCCGAGCGGGGGGCGACCAGCGTCGGCCGCCCCACCCGCAGGTAGTCGGCCACCGCGGCGATGGCGTACCGACCGAGCGGGACGATCCGGTCGCGTCCGCCCTTGCCATGCAGGCGCACGGAGGCGGCCTCCAGATCGAGATCGTCGACGTCGAGACCGACGGCCTCCGAGATCCGGGCCCCGGTGCCGTAGAGAAGCTCCAGCAACGCGGTCGCTCGCAGACGACGGACGGCCTCGGCCGGTTCCACCGGCGGCGGTCCCCCGGGCGGCGGGGATCCCGGCGGGGGCGCACCTGCGGCCGCGGCGAGGACGGCCACCACCTGGTCGATGCTCAGGGCCTTCGGTAGCCGCCGGGGAGGCGTCGGTGGTCGAACCGGCCGGGACACGTCCTCGGGGACGTCACCCTCGTCGGCCGCGAAGCGGTGCAGCGACCGGACGGCGACCAGCATCCTCGCGACCGACGCCGCGGCAAGCGGCGGGTGCGTGTCGTCACCGGTGCGCAGCACGGCGGCGAATCCGGCAACCTCCGCCTCACCGACCGCGTCCAACGAGGGCAGACCGCATGCGGAGAGATGATCACAATAGCGGCGCAGGTCGCGACGGTAGGCGAGCACCGAGTTGCGCGCGAGTCCGCGTTCGCCCTCCAGATGGTGGAGATAGCGCTCGATGACGCCGGCAGGCGTGCCACGCAGCTGGGACAGCTGGGACCCGGCTCGATGATCCGCAGGCCGGGGCGGGTCGTCCGGCCCAGCCAGGTCGATCGGCCCGGCCAGGTCGTCCGGGCCGGGCCGAGGTGCCGACGGACGATGATCCGAGGACCCGCCGACGCCGGATGCCGAGGCCGCGGGGGGGCGCAGCCGGAATACCCGGTCGCCGTCGGTGACTCCCATCATCGAACTGATAGTAGGACCTGCCCCCCGTTCTCCGTTGGTGCCTATCCACATACCGCGTTTCCGCGGCTATCCTGGCGACTTGTGCGGGCGGGCAACGGGTCGTCACGGTACGCCGCACGGCTGGGGGTCGTCATCGCCATGCTCGTCATCCTCACGGGCGCGGGCTGCGGCGGCGACCAGCACGAGCCGTCCGGGGCCGCGCTCCCGGCCCGCCCCGGTTCCCAGAACCGGGGCACGGCCGTCTCCGGCGGCCCTTCCGTCTCCGGTTCGGCCCCCGGTGCGATCGATGACACGCCCGCGGCCGCCACCCGCACGGTCGAGGGCTACTTTCACGAGATCAACGAGGCCGCGCGGGCCGGTCGGGTCGCGGTTATCGCGCCGACGGCGCTCGATGGCTGCCAGCCCTGCGCCCTCGACGTCGGGGTGACCCGCTCGCTCCAGCAGCGGGGGCTGCGCGCGGACGGGCCGGCCTATCAGCTGAGCGACGTGCTCGCCCGGCCGCGGGTCGGGCTCGTCACCGAGGTGGACTTCACCGTGCGGACCCGGGCGGTGGGGCTGCTGGACCCGGCGGGCCGGCGGGTCTCCGACGCCCCGGGCGTGCCGACCCGGGTCGGCACGGCCGAGCTGTCGCTCACCGACCACGGCTGGCGTATCCAGACCCTGCGCTACGCCCCGGCCCAAGCATGACCACCGGCCCGGGGACGACCGGCCCGCACGCGACCACCGCCGCCCGCACGACCACCGCCGCCCGGCGCCGCACGATCCCGCGCCCGGCACTGATCGCGGTCGGCGCGCTGCTACTGGTGGGCCTGACCGGCCTCGCCGGCGGCGCGACGCCCGCCGCCGCGGGGCCCGGACGCACCGTCCCGGTGCCCTGCGTCGGCGCGCTGTGGGGTACCTGTGACACTCGGGCCACGGACAACGGCTACCAGTACCGCTACCACGACGGAGCGCTGGAGCGCGTCGGGATCCCGACCGGCTCGGGGGCCCGGCGGAGCGCGGCCTGCGGCCAAGACTGTCCGGACGACCCGGCGGCCGTCTGTGACCTGCTGACCGCGGTCGGGCCGGATCCGGCGATGGACGCGCAGGCGCGGGCCCAGTACGACCAGGCGGTGGCGGGCTGCTTCAACTACCTGCTGCCCGCCGGCGCGGTGCCGATCGCCCAGGTGCAGGCCGCGCTCGCCAACTACCTGCGCGAGAGACTCCTGCCGAAGCCGTCCATCGTCATCGCGCCGTCCGGCCGCAGCTTCGCGAACCTGGCCACGATCCTCTACACCCCGGTGCCCGACTCGTTCACGTTCAACGTCGACCAGCCGGTCGTGGCGACCATCAGTGCCGTTCCCCACTATCACTGGGAGTTCGGCGACGGCGAGACCGGCCCGGACGCTCCCGGCCGGCCCTACGACCCGGCGATCTCACCGCGCGATCATCCCGAGGCCTACGTGGCGCACGGCTACGCCCGGCCGGGCCGGTACCAGGTGACCCTCGCGGTGACCTGGGATGGCACGTTCACCGTTCCCGGGGTCGCGCAGGCGTTCCCGATCGCCGCGGTGACCCTCGCCGCCGCAGCGGGCCTCGTCGTCGACGAGGCCGCCGGCGTGCTGGTCCACAACGACTGACGCCACCGCGGGACCGACGCCACCGCGGAGAAACGGGGGCCGCGGCGCGGCGGCGGCTCAGCCGCGGTGAGCGGGACGAGCGGGCCAGGGTGCGTCGGGTGGGCGCAGACCGGCGTAGTTCTCGGCGCGCGCCCGGGCCGTGGCCAGCAGCCCGATGACCGCCATCGCGTTGGTGATCTCACCGCGCAGGACCCGTTCGACGGCGTCGGTGAAGTCGATGCGGGCGAGACCCATCTCGGCCTCCTCGTGCACCGGCACGTACCGCTCGGCGGCCGGGATCTCGTGCAGCCCGCGGGCCAGGAAGAGGCGGTAGGCCTCGTCGGTCATCCCTGGTGAGGCCCACACGTCAACCAGCAGATCGTAGCGGTCGGCGCGCAGCCCGGCCTCCTCGGCCAGCTCCCGCGCGGCGGCCGAGGACGCCGGCTCGCCCGGCACGTCGAGAATGCCGGCGGGCAGCTCCCACAGCGGACCACCGACGGGATGACGGTACTGATGGACCATCACCACCCGATCGGCCTCGTCGAGGGCGACCACCCCCACGGCGCCGGGATGCACCACCACATCACGCTGCGAGATGTCGCCATCCGGCATCCGCACCTGATCGCGGCGGACGGAGATGACCCTCCCCTGGTAGGCCAGGGTGCTCTCGGTGACCTCGTACCGGTGCGGGGTCGCTGTCACGGGGACACCAGCGCGGCGGTGCCGTTGGAGCTGACGCTCGGCCGGGACGCGCTCGCGCCCCGGCGGATACTCCCGCCGGATCGACCGGCCGTGACGCCGCGGGTCTGCGCGGCGCCGTTCTCTAGGACGCCGTTCTCCGGGACGCCGTTCTCCGGGGTGGCGGCGTCCTCGCTCGGCAGGTCCACCGGCAGCACCCCGCGGCGGCGGTCCGCATGCGCGACCGCCGCGGCGACGAGACCCCGGAACAACGGATGGGCCCGGGTCGGCCGGGACCGGAACTCCGGATGTGCCTGGGTGCCGACGTAGTACGGATGCACATCGGCGGGCAGTTCGACCACCTCGACCAGGCGGCCGTCCGGTGACGTCCCGGAGAAGACCAGCCCGGCGGCGGCCAGCCGGTGCCGATAGTCGTTGTTCACCTCGTACCGGTGCCGGTGGCGCTCGGCGACCTCGGCGACGCCGTATTCACGCTGGGCGAGCGTGCCGGGCACCAGCACGCACGAGTACAGGCCCAGTCTCATCGTGCCGCCCATGTCCCGGGTGCCGGCCATCACCTCGTGCTGGTCGGCCATCGTGGAGATCACCGGGTGGGGGGTCTCGGGGACGAACTCGGTGGAGTTCGCCGCCTCCAGGCCGGCGAGACTGCGGGCCGCCTCGATGACCATGCACTGCAGGCCGAGGCAGATACCGAGGGTCGGAATGCCGTTCTCGCGGGCGTGCCGCAGCGCGGTGAGCTTGCCCTCGATGCCCCGCACCCCGAAACCACCGGGAACGATGACCCCGTCGATCCCGTCGAGCAGGGTGGCCGTCGCATCCGGGGAAGAGCACTCGTCCGAGGTGACCCACCGCAGGTCCACCCGGGTGTCGGTGGCGAAGGCGCCGGCGCGCAGGGCCTCGGTCACCGAGAGGTAGGCGTCGGAGAGATCCACGTACTTGCCGACGATCGCGATCGTCGCCGTGTTGGCCGGGTGGTGCACCCGCCGCAGCAACGTGTCCCACTCCGTCCAGTCGACGTCGCGGAAGGACAGCCCGAGCCGACGCACCACGTAGGCGTCGAGGCCCTCGCGGTGCAGCACCCGGGGGATGTCGTAGATGGAACTCGCGTCCGGCGCCCCGACGACGGCCTCATCATCGACGTCGCACATCATCGCGATCTTCTTCTTGAGCGAATCGGGCAGCGGCCGGTCGGACCGGCAGACCACGGCGTCGGGCTGCAGGCCGATACTGCGCAACGCCGCGACCGAATGCTGGGTCGGCTTGGTCTTCAGCTCTCCGGAGGGGGCGAGGTAGGGGACCAGGCTCACGTGCACCGTCAGGGCGTTGTCCCGACCGACCTCGTGGCGTACCTGACGGATCGCCTCCAGGTAGGGCAGCGATTCGATGTCCCCGACGGTCCCGCCGACCTCAGTGATCACCACGTCGACGGAGTCACCGGCCAGCCGCCGGATCCGGTCCTTGATTTCGTCGGTGATGTGCGGGACGACCTGGACGGTCTGGCCCAGATAGCCGCCGCGGCGTTCCCTGGCGATGACGGCCGAGTAGACCTGACCCGTCGTCACGTTGGCGCTGCCGTCGAGGCTGACGTCGAGGAACCGCTCGTAGTGGCCGATGTCGAGGTCGGTCTCGGCCCCGTCGTCGGTCACGAACACCTCACCGTGCTGAAACGGGTTCATCGTCCCCGGGTCCACGTTGAGGTAGGGGTCGAGCTTCTGCATCGTGACACGAAGTCCACGAGCCTTGAGTAGTCGGCCAAGGCTCGACGCGGTCAGTCCCTTGCCGAGACTGGACGCAACCCCGCCGGTGACGAAGATGTGTTTGGTGATATGCGCCTGACCCACCCGAAGCTCCCGTGGTTACGCCGCCGGTCCGGCCCCGGCGCCTCCACGGGACTTCACGGTAACAGCTCCCCCGCGCGACGCCTCCAGCGCAATGCGGGGACTCTGCCATAAGGGTGAGTCATGCCCCTCGGTTATCACCTTCGGTGACTGCCTGGACCACCGCAGGATGTCCGACCTCCCGACCGCGGTGGCACTACGGCAGCGCCTTGTCGGCCTCCGCGGCGGCGAGCAGCTCCTCGGCGTGCCCACGGGCCAGCGGGCTCTCCTCCTGGCCGGCGAGCATCCGGGAGAGCTCCCGCACCCGGCCGGCGTCGTCGAGCATGACGATCCCGCTACGGGTGACCGATCCGTCGTCGGCCTTGTGGACCACCAGATGACGGTCCGCGAAGGCGGCGACCTGCGGCAGATGAGTGATACAGATCACCTGATGGGTGCGGGCGAGGCGGGCGAGGCGCCGGCCGATCTCCACCGCGGCCCGGCCGCCGACCCCGGCGTCCACTTCGTCGAAGACCATGGTCGAACCGGTGTCAGCGGCGGCGAGTACGACCTCGATCGCGAGCATGACCCGGGACAGCTCACCGCCCGACGCGCCTTTCTGGACCGGCCGCGGCGGCGCCCCGGGATGCGGGATCAGCCGCAGCTCCACGTCGTCGACGCCGAACGGTCCGAACGCGACGACCCGCAGGCCGACCGGCAGACCGGCTGGATCGTCGCGCTGCGACACGGCGGCCTCCACCCGGGCCCGGGGCATCGCGAGCCCGGCGAGCTCGGCGGCGACCGCCGCACCGAACCGGGCCGCCGCCTTGGTCCGGGCCTCGCTGACCTCCTCGGCGAGCCGGGCCAGCTCGGCGGTCAGGCTGTCCCGCCGGGCGGTGAGCGCCTCGACGCTGTCCCCGGCGCCGTCGAGTTCCAGCAACCGGCGCCCGGCCTGGTCCGCCCAGGCCAGCACGCCGTCAATGCCGGTGCCGTGCGCCCGGGTCAGGTTGGTGAGGGCGGCCTTGCGCGCCTGGGCGTCGGCGAGGCGCACCGGGTCGGCATCGATGCCCTCCGCGTAGGAGGCGAGGTCCGCGGCGACGTCGGTGAGCAGCATCCCCACCTCCGTGAGCCGCGTGCCGAGGGCGGCGAGCTCGGTGTCGAGGGCGGACTCGCCGGCGATGACCCGCTGGGCCGCGGCCACCAGATCGACCGCACCGGGCTCGTCCGACCCAGTGGCCGGATCGCTCATCAGCGCGGCGTGCGCGGTCCGCGCCGCCCGCACCAGGGTCTCCGCGTGCTCCAGCTTGGTCAGCTCGGCGTCGAGGGTGACGTCCTCACCGGGGCCGGGGGCGATCCGTTCCACCTCGTCCAGGCCGATGCGCAGCAGCTCCGCCTCCTGCTCGCGTTCACGCACCCGGTCGGTGATCTCGGCGAGCTGCCGACTGACCCGGGTCAGCTCCCGGTACGCACCGCCGTAGCGGGCCAACGGCCCGGCGACGGCGGAACCGGCGAACCGGTCCAACGCATCACGCTGGGTGGACGGCTTGAGCAGGCGCTGCGCCTCGGACTGGCCGTGCACGGCGATCAGCTCCTCGGCGATCTCGGCGAGGACACTCGCCGGAACCGAGCGGCCCGCGACCTGCGCCCGGGACCGGCCCTCCGCGGTCAGGGTCCGACCGACGACGAGGACGGCGCCACCCGGATCCTCGTCGAGGTCGCCGCCGACTTCGCGGACCCGGGCCGCGACAGCCGACTCGGCACCGATGACGAGCCGACCCTCGACAAAGGCGCGATCGACCCCGGGCCGGACCAGACCGTAATCCGCCCGCCCGCCGGTGAGCAGCCCCAGCCCCTGGACAATCATGGTCTTGCCGGCTCCGGTCTCGCCACTCACCACGGTGAGGCCGGGAGCGAGGGCGAGGGCGGCATCGTCGATGACCCCGAGGCCGCGGATGCGAATCTCCTCGAGCACGCCCCGAACTCTAGCGTCACCAGGACGGAGGCCGATATCGCAGAGGCGGAAGATCCGACATCGCGGTCCCCGCGTCGCGGCGAAGCCCCCCGACAGCCACCCCAGGAAGCTCGCCGAAGGCAAGCTGACGGAAACCCCGAACGGCGCCCAAGGCCAGGGGTCCCCGCGTCGCGGCGAAGCCGCTACGCGGGGGAGGCACGCTGGTTGCGTCCCCGCCAACCTTCCACCGGAAGGCCGAACTTGGCAACAAGACGATCAGTGAACGGCAGCGGGCGCACCACGGCGAGCCGCACCGGTCGGCGGCCGCGGACCACCTCGACCCGCGACTCGGGGGGCACCTCGACGGACCGCCGGCCGTCACAGTAGAGGACCGCGGGCACCGGCGGCAGGATCTCCACGGCGACCGCGGAGGTCGGCGCCAGCACGAGCGGCCGGGCGAACAGCGCGTGCGCGCTGATCGGGGCGACCAGCAGGGCCTCGACGCCCGGCCACATCACCGGGCCACCGACCGAGAAGGCGTAGGCGGTGGATCCGGTGGGCGTCGAACAGATCACCCCGTCGCAGCCCCACCGGGATAGCGGACGCCCGTCAATCTCCAACACGCATTCCAGCATCCGAGCGCGCTCGGCCTTCTCCAGGGACATCTCGTTGAGCGCCCAGCCGGTATAGGTGACCTCGCCACGCCGCCGGACCGTGACGTCTACCGTCATGCGTTCCTCGACCGTGTAGTCCTTGCGGACGACGTGCTCGATGGTGGATTCCAGCGCGTCGGGTTCGGCCTCGGCGAGGAACCCGACATGCCCGAGGTTCACGCCCAGCAGCGGGGCGTCAGCGGTGCGGGCCAGCTCCGCGCCGCGCAGCAGGCTGCCGTCGCCGCCGAGGACCAGCACCAGTTCCACCCCGACGGCCGCGTCGGCGTCGGGCGGCACGCTGTTGGCGGCGGTCAGGTCGAGCATCTCCGCCTCGTCCCGCAGCACCCGCGGCGACACCCCGGCGGCGGCCAGGCCCTCGATGACCCGATGGGCGCTCTCCCGGACCACCGAGCGGCGGGGATGGGTGACGACGAGGATCTCCCGCGTCATGCCCGGCGCCCCGGTCCCGCGGGGCCGGCTGCGATCGCCCCGGTCAGGACGTCCGCGTCGAGCGGTGGGGCCCCGGCGGCCAGCCACAGCAGGTACTCGACGTTGCCCGCCGGGCCGGGCAGCGGACTCGCCGTGACGCCACGCACGCCGAGATCCAGCATGGCCGCGGACGCCGCCACGTCGCGGACCGCCTCGGCGTGCAATGCGGTGTCACGCACCACCCCGCCGGGCCCGAGCCGCTCCCGGCCGACCTCGAACTGGGGCTTCACCAGCAGCACGAAATCGGCATCCGGGACCGCGCAGGCGCGCAGCGCGGGCAGCACCAGGGCCAGCGAGATGAACGACAGGTCCCCGACGACCAGGTCGACGCGGTCACCGATCTCGGCGGGCGTCAGGTTCCGGGCGTTGGTACGGTCGAGCACGCGGACTCGGGGGTCGCAGCGCAGCCGCCACAGCAACTGCCCGTAGCCGACGTCCACGGCCACGACGGTCCCCGCACCGTACCGCAGCAGCACGTCGGTGAAGCCGCCGGTGGAGGCACCGACGTCCAGGCACCGACGACCGGCCACGACCAGCGTGGGGCCGGTCGAACGCGGGGTCCCGGCACCCGGTCCCGGTGCGGGGACCCCGAAGGCCTCGAAGGCACCCAGAAGTTTGTGCGCGCCGCGGGAGGCGTAGCCGGGATCGTCCCCCTTCGTCACCGCGATGGAGGTGGATCCGTCGACCACCGTGGCGGCCTTCGTGGCAGGAATGCCGCCGACCAGCACCCGACCCGCGATGATCGCCGCAACGGCCTGCTCCCGGGACCGGGCGAGACCACGACGGACAAGTTCGCTGTCCAGACGTGTCCGGCGGGACATCGCGACCCCGGAGCGACTCACCGCGCCGGCCGGATCATGCCCGGCCCGGGCCGCGGCCCTCCCGTGGGACGCGCCCCGCAACGCGCCGGAACGGGCACGCCCGGCCCGGCCGCGCCCCCGACGCCCTTGACGCGGTCAGCGCCCTTGACCTGGTCAGCGCTCCCGTCCAGGTCCGCCAGTGCCCCGGCCAACCGGCGGTTTATCTCCTCGAAGACCTCGACATGCGCGGCCGTCGGTAGGACGTCGAGCATGTCCAGCCGGCCGAGGGCGCCGCGAACCTCGGCAGGCAGATTCTCGGTGTTCACGTTGTCAGCCTCCCGCACTCACGGCCGCTGACGCGACGGACCCTGGCGACGTGCGTCATGCGACGAATCTCATGTCCTGTCCACTCCTCGTCCGGCCGGATCCGCCCTCGGCCGGACCGGGACCTCACCCCGGGTCCGTCAGGACCACCGGAGATCGGCTCGCAACCGGTGTAAACTCGCCCGCCACGCGGGTCGTCCCGCCCGGAACACCTACTCTCACGCTAGTGTCCCGGACACGCCGGGCCGAGAGGGGCGCAGGTCGAACAGGCCGAGAGGAGGACCGGCCGGGATGGCCGACAGGTCGCAGTGCGAGGCCGCGCTCCATGCTCTCGCCGCCCGTCTGGATGGGCTCTCCGCCGACGGCCGTCCCCCGCGCGCCCCGGATCGCGTCATCGTCTGTCGTATCCCCGATCTCGGCGCTGTCTTCTCCGGGGAGCTGCGTGACGGCTGCCTGCGGCACATTGGCGAAGGCAGCCGCGACGACGCCCAGATCACCCTGACGCTGGAGAGCGACGACCTGGTGGCGGTCGCCGAGGGAAGGCTTCCCGCGATGACCGCCTGGGCCAGTGGGCGGCTGAAGGTGGACGCGAGCGTGTGGGATCTGCTGCGGGTCCGCTCGCTGCTGTGACGATGTGCCTGTTCACCGACGATGCTCCAAGGCGCCGGGACTCAGGCGGACACCGGGACTCAGGCGAGCGCCACGGGCTCCGGTGCCCGGGGCGCCGGAGCCATCAGGTCCTCGCAACCCGGCGGGCGTCGCGCCGCGATCGCGTGGACGGCGACGCCGCTGTCCAGGGCGGACCAGACCGTGGCGCAGGCGGCCCGCAGCCCGTCCAGCCCGTCGGTGCCGTCCCCGTTCCACGTGTCGTCACCCGACACATCCCGGTCTGACGCATCCCCACCGGAATGACCGCCACCTGAACGATCGCCATCCGACGCGTCATCGCCCAGCCCGTAGCTTTCACCCGACCAGTGCAGCGTCCCCTCCTCGACCCGGCTGCTCCAGGCGCCGCAACGATAGGCGTGGTTCCCCAGCTCCGGGACGGCCTCCACCGGTGGCGCCGCCCGGAGCAGCCCGCGCAGGTCCGCGGCGAGGAAGTCGGGACGGTGCGGAGCGGGAGCGGCGAGCAGGTCTCCGGGGGTCGTCACCCCGGTGAAGACGAGCAGGGTCGGCGTCGACGTCCGGTGACCGGCCTCGATGTCGGTGTCGAGCCGGTCACCGACGATGAGGGGTGTCCGGGCTCCGCTGCGCCGCATCGACTCGCGGTGCATCGCCGACTCGGGTTTGCCGGTCACCACCGGCTCGCGGTCCGTGGCGGCCCTCAGGAAGGCGATGACGGATCCGTTACCGGGCGCGACGCCCCGCTCGGTTGGCACGGTGCGATCGGCGTTGCTGGCGATCCACAGTGCTCCGGCCCGGATGGCATAGGCCGCCTCGGCGAGGCGGGCATAGGTGAGATCCGGGTCGAACCCCTGGACCACCGCCGCCGGATCGTCCTCGGCCGAGTCCACCGGGACCAGGCCCTCCTCCGTCACCGCCTGTCGAAGTCCCCGCCCTCCGGTAATGAGCACCCGGGATCCGGTGCCCAGCCGTTCGGCCAGGACGTGCGCCGCTGCCTGCGCCGAGGTGACGACGTCCTCGGTTTGCGCCGGCACGCCGAAGCCGCGCAGGCGGGCGGCGACCTCGGCCGGCGGGCGCAGCGCGTTGTTCGTGACGTACACCGTGCGCATCCCCCGGCGGCCCGCGGCTGCGATGGTGCCGGCCGCGTGCGGCACGGCGGCGACCCCACGGTTGACGACACCGTCAAGATCCATCAGGGCGACGTCGAACAGGTCGGCCAGCGGCCGGTCCGTCCCGCGCAACGGCCCGGGGAAGCCGCCGGAAGACACGGAGCAACCAGAGGACACAGAGAAACCAGACAAGCCGCAGGACGACGAAACGGAGGAGACCGCGGAAGGGCTGACTGACGAAGACCTGGTTGACGTGGTCTCGTGCGCCGGCGCGGGCACGGCGGCCGGCCGGGTCATGCTTGAGCCAACGCCGCGCGGGCGCCACGCAGCGCGACACCGTAGTGTCGGATGTCGGGACGCATCGCCACGGCCAGCGCCAGATGCTCCACGGCCGCCCGGAGATCACCGATCTTGCGGGCGGACAGCCCGAGGCCGAACTGGGCGTAGTCGTCGGTGGGATGCCGATCCACGATCCAGGCGAAAGTCTCCCGGGCCGCGCCGTACTGACCGGCGGTGAACTGCGCCCGGGCCAGCGCCTCCCGCACACTCGGCGAGGCGGGTTCGGCCGCGACGGCGTGGGCCAGCAGCTGTACCGCGGCATTGGCGTCCCCGTGGCCGAGCAGCGCCATCCCCCGGGTGTACCAGTCGTAGACCTCACCCGCCGGTCCCGGCCGGGACCGGTCCGCACCGTCATCCCCCCAGGACGTCACATCGGACGGCACCGAGCTGGATCTATCACGTCGTCTGCGGGCAGGCAGCCCACCGGGCGTCTCGTCCGGTACATCCCCCGGAGGGCCGGTCTCCTCGGACATCTTCACCTCCACGACACGGACGATCATCTGTCTCCTCGCCACACCAATCCTGAGCACCGGGCACGGACCTCGCGCCGGACTCCGCCGCACCGTGGCGCCCTCGATGCGCATCACCGCCTCTCACCCGAGGAACACCGCCGGATCCGGAATCACTCCGTCCGGCTTCGCCACCGCGGGCGCCAAGCGCCAGGCACATCCTCGAGGTCCGCAGCTCCAGTGTCGCCGCAAAGCCGCCCGACGTACCTCGAGATCCCCATAACGATCAGGTGTGCGCTGTCAACCGTCCCGCCGCTCCGATGGCACGCTCGCACTACGGGAAGGTGGTGAAATGTTCCTCTCGCCCGCTCGGGCCGGCCGGAACACGGGCGGTCAGCAGCGAGGGCACTCCCGGGTCACACCGGGTCCGCACCCTCGGGGCCCTACGATGCGGCTCATGGTTGACGCCGATCGTCCCGTTCCCGCTCCGGCGGGTCTCGTGCTCGCCCCGTTCCGGGCCGCACGATTTCCGTCCTCCGGGCCGGACCTCGCCCCGCTGACCTCCCCGCCCTACGACGTCATCGACGACGCCGAGCGGGCGGAGCTCCAAGCGCGCGACGAGCGCAACGTGGTCCGGCTCATCCTCCCCGGGGAGGACTACGACGGGGCCGCCCGCACGCTGCGGGCATGGCTGGACAGCGGAGTGCTGCGTCGCGACGAGAAGGCCTCCGTCTATGTCTACGAGGAGGAGCGGGCCGGCCACGCCCAGCGCGGGCTGATCGGGGCGGTCGCGCTGACCGATCCGGATGCGGGGATCATCCTCCCGCACGAGAACACCATGGCGGGCCCGGTCTCAGACCGGTTGGCGCTGACCCGCGCGACCCGCGCGAACCTGGAACCGATCTTCCTGCTCTACGCCGGCGGTGGCGAGACCAGCCGGGTGGTCTCGATGGTGATCGCCACGACGCCGCTGGTGGAGACGTCCACGGACGACGGGGTGACGCACCGGCTCTGGGCCATCGACGATCCGGCGGTCCTCACCGCCATCGCCGCGGACCTGTTGCCCCGGCGCGCGGTGATCGCGGACGGCCACCATCGGTACGCCACCTACCGCCAGTACCAGGCGGAACGGCACGCCGCCGGGGATGGTTCGGGCCCCTGGGACTTCGGTCTGGCCTTCCTCGTCGACGCGACCGTCTCGGGGCCCCAGGTGCACGCCATCCACCGGGTGGTGCGTGGTCTCGGGCTCACCGAGGCGGTGCGGCGGGCCGCCGAGGTGTTCACCGTGCGTCAGCTCGCCGGGCCCGGCGAGGGTGGTACCGCCGCCGGGGATGCCGGTGGCGTGGGGCCGGCAGGCGCGGACCCGGACGCGCTGGTGGAGGAACTGGCCAAGGCCGGGCAGGGCGGGCACGCGTTCGTGGTCACCAACGGCACCGCGGCCTACCTGCTCACCGAGCCCGACGCCGGCCTGCTCGCGCGTAGTCTGCCCCCCGAACGGTCGGCGGCCTTCCGTGGACTCGACGTCACCGTCGCTCATCTTGCGTTGATCGTGGACGTCTGGGGGTTGACTGACACGGTGGGCGTGGTCGACTACCACCACGACGCGCCGGCCGCGATCGCCGCGGCGGCTGCGGCGGGAGGTACCGCGCTACTGCTCAACCCCACCCCGATCGCCGATGTGACGGCCGTCGCCGAGGCCGGCGAGCGGATGCCGCGCAAGTCGACGTTGTTCACCCCGAAGCCGCGCACCGGACTCGTGCTGCGTCCGCTCGACGACTGACCGGCGTACATAGGACCGGCGTAGGATCGACGTACACACGGTCCGTCTCCCCGCGGACCCACGGATACCGGGCGGAGTGGTCCTCGGCCGAACGGTCCTACCTCCCGGTCTCCGTCGCCTCGGCCTCGGGAGCAGCCTCGGTGCCGGCGCCGGTGCCATGATCAGTAAGATCATGGCCGGTGATGTCCTGATCGACGTTCCCCTCGGTCCCGGCGTCCGCGTCGGGACCGGCCCGATCGGAGAGCAGGAGATCCGCGCCGTCCTGGGCAGCCTCCTCGTCCTCCTCGGGGAGAGGCCGACCAGTCATGATCAGGTACGCACGGGCGTCGGCGTCGGTCTCTCCCTCGTCGATCGCAGCCGTGGAGGTGAACCAGCGTGCGGCCTCCTCTGGACGACCGGCGGCAAGCAGCGCCTCGGCATAGGCGTACCAGAGGCGGGCGGTCCACAGCGCGGGCGGCGTCTTGGCCGTGGCCAGATCCCGCAGCAACACGACGGCGGCCTCCGGCTGACCGAGGTCCCGGCGGGCCCCGGAGACGACGATGAGCATCTCCGCCCGAGCGGCCGGATCAAGCTGGTCGATCTGCGGATCCCGCAGGTAGGCGACGGTACGCTCCGGCCGGCCCAGTCCCCGTTCGCTGTCCGCCATCAGCGGCAGGTTGTGCGCGGAACCGTCCATCCGACGAGCGGCCCGAAGTTCCACCAGGGCCGTCGCGTACTCCCCCGCATGGTAGGCCGCGATACCGACCGCCTCGCGCACCGCGGGCAGGCGCGGCACCCGATCGGCGGCGGCGCGGGCGTGGGCGAGCGCGCGGGCGGGATCGTCGTCGAGCAGCAGGGCGGTCGCGACGAGATGGCGGGCGATCGTGTCGGCGAGCGACGATGGCAGCCCCCGAAGGGACCGGCGCACGTCGTGGTCCAGCAGGTCCGCGCGGGCCTCGTCGGGAAGTGGCGGAGCCGGCACCCGGGCCCGCCGGCTGCCCTGCTCAGTCTGATCAGTCCGGCCAGCCCGGTCGGTTCTGTCAGTCCGGCCATCCCCGGTCGGACGGCTGCCGCGGGGGCCGCCGCCCCCGGGCCTGGAAGCCTCGGTGAACGGCCGGCCACGGTGCTCGGCGCGAGCGGCGCCGTCGCGGCGGTCCCCTCCACCGCTGGTGTCCCGGGGCCCCCGGGACTCCCGGCCTCGATCGCCGCCGGGCCGCGGGCCGGCCGAGCGCGTACCCGCGGGACGGTCGCCATCGGAACGCCAGACTCTGCCGTGAGTCGGCCGTTCAGGGCCGTCGTGCCGGGGCTGCGGGCCGTCGCTGCCGGCCCGGGGCTGCCCGGGCCGATGGGATACCGAGGAGTCGCGCCCCGGTCTGCCGTGGTCGGGACGGCTACTCGGCCTTCCGGACCGGCCGGTCTCCTCCGCTCCCGGCCGACCCCGACGCTCGCGCCAAGCCGCCTCGGCGGCGACCCGGTTGCGGGCGGAGGCTCCGCTCGCGCCCCGGTCACCGCGCGGGCCCCGGTCACCGCGCGGGCCGTCGGCTCGGGAAAAGCGCTCACCGCCAGCCGCCGGAGCACGCCCACCGCCGGTCCCCTCCGGACGCCGAGCCCCACCCGGGCGGCGGTCGACGAACGAGGCGGCCGAGGAGGAAGAGGAACTGGAGGATCCCGCATCGCCCGCACGCGGCGGTGCGCCGTACCGGGCGTTGCCGTACCGGGTGTTGGAGTCCGCACCCCTGGAGCGGTCCGGCCGGCCCTGGCCCTCCGGGCCGCGGCGGAACTGGCCCGCCCCGCCCCGCGTTCCTC
>NZ_CDXDOS010000033.1:0-23912 GCF_978021245.1 Frankia sp. CoBUL1 | reverse complement strand
CCCGCTAGAGTGCCGCACATGATGGGGTCAGGAGCGGTTCCCACCCGGCCAGGAGCCCGTGCGCAGCGGCGGGAGCTCGCGGACCTGCTGGCCGAGCGTGGCCCGGCGGCGTCCACCCTCTGCGCCGGATGGACGAACCATGATCTGGTGGCGCACCTGGTCACCCGCGAGCGGGTGCCGTGGGCCGCTCCCGGGCTCATCGTCGGTCGGCTGCACGGCATCACGGAGCGGGCCGAGCGGGCCACCATGCGGGCCCACACCTTTCCCGAGTTGGTCGAGACGTTCCGTGCCGGGCCGCCGTGGTGGCAGCCGACCCGCATCGGCCTGATCGACGATGCCATGAACCTGGTCGAGTTCTTCGTGCACGCCGAGGACATCCGCCGCGCCGCCCCTGGCTGGGAGCCTCGCGAGCTTGACACCAGAAGCCGTGACGCGATGTGGACCGCTCTGCTGCTGATCGGGTTCGCCGGGTTCCGGCGAGCCGGCCTGGGTGTCGTGGCGGAGCGTACGGACGCTCCTGGCCGGCGCGCCTTGCACGGCGGCGAGCCGGTGGTGGAGATCGTCGGGCCACCTGAGGAGATCGTGCTGTACGCGTTCGGGCGGGGCCAGGTCGCCCGGGTCGAGCTGCGCGGTTCCGACGCCGACATCGAGCGGTTCCGCGCGGCTCCCACCGGTCCCTAGCTCCCGGCGGCTGCGATCCGGGTGCGATCCGGTCGGAGCCGTGCCGCTATCGGGGCGGGGCGTTACCAGAGCGAGGCGTAGGTGGCCGCGCCAGCGGGATGCTCTGCCGGGTTCACCAGGGAGGAGTGCACGTTCCCGGGTGACGAATCGCTGAAGTACGTCTCGTAGGCGAGGATGTCGCGGTTCGCAGCGAACGTCTGGTACATGTTGCGGATGTACACCGGGTTGTCGCCGCCGGCCTCGCCGGCGCGGCCCGCCCCGGTATCACTCTTCCCGACGAGTCCCCATTCCGGGACCGAGAACTGCTTGCCGTGCTGGCGGGCGAACGCGATCGTCGAGCAGAGCCCGGCTTCGGCGTGACACTGGCTGGCGAAGGCAGCGTCGTCCGTGCTCGCCGGCCATTGGTCGTAGCTGTCGATGCCGATGATGTCGACGTACTGGTCACCGGGGTAGACGGCCCAGGCTCCGCTGCTGTGCGCATTCAGCGCCCAGTCGATGCGGGCCTGCGGATCCGTCGAGCGGATCGCGCTGACAACCTGGCGGAAGCAGTTCACCCAGGTGGTGGGGTTGGTCTTGGAGACCGACCACGGGAACCAGTCGCCGTTGAACTCCCAGGCGAGCCGGATGACGCTCGCCGGGCGGCCCTTCGCCACCAGCCACCGGCCGAAGTCCGCCCAGTGGCCGTTGTAGGCGCCGCTCGCGCAGGAGTTCATGTCCCCACCGCCCGTGGGGTAGAAGGACTGCGAGATGACCCAGGTGCCGGCGAAGGTCGAGAACTTCTCCGGGCCCGAGCCGAGCCACGGGTTCGTCATGGTCTGCCAGCTCGACCTGTCGGTGAAGGTGAGCACGACGTTGACCGGCGAGCCGCGGAAGCTCTCCCAGGCCCGTACCTGCGTCATCGTCCCCGCGGCGACGCCGCTCATGCCGCCGGGCACCGAACCGCCCCCACCACCGACGGGGATGACGGGCACTTGTACCGCGGGCTTCGTGACCCGGGCCGCGGCGCCGGGGGTCGTCGGCTTGGCGGCGGTCCGCGGGGCCGTACCGGCCGGGGCGCCTGCGGGCACCGGGGCGGGCGACGGCGAGCCGACGGTCGCGCGGGAGTTTCCGCCGGTCGTGCCCGCCGAGACGCTGGGGTGTACCTGGGGGTCATCGCCGTGTCGGGGCTTCCCGTGCTGGATGGCGGTGGCCTCGACTGTCGCCGAGCCCTCGCCCCCGGTGTCGCGTTCGGGGACAAGGGTCCACCCGACTACGGCAGCGATCAGAGCCATCACGCCCAGCGACGCGATCCAGGCAGGGTGACGCGGACGGCGGCGCCCACGCCGGGAACCGGATCGGACTCTCGGCGGGCTGGGATTGCCCTCCGCTCGGTGCTTCACCGCGGGTATCCCTCCGTGCGTGGCAGTGTCGTCAGGCCCCCCCGGGTCCCGGCTTCGGCACCGAAGCGGATGACCTCCATGTCGCACAGCAGCCTGAGACGGACCGGACCGACCTCCGGTCGCCCCCTCGACGCCGGCTGCCGTGTCTAGATAGTTCGGACAAGACACTACACCGACGTGCTAGGCCGACTTGTCGGAACTCGGGGGTTTCGGGCGGTGGGGCTCTCGGGTGGCGTGGAGCCCGGCTGGTCGGCACGCCGGTTGGTCGACACGCTGGCTGTGCCACAATGTGCGCGCGGAGCCTGGGATGTGCCTGGTGGTCCGCCCACCTCGCGTCACGGATCCCGCGCACGGGTCGGGGATCACGCGTCGCTGGAGTGTCGGCGGTGCCTGGTCGAGCGTCCCGGGGGTTATGCGGCCAGGCGCGGTGGCGGGGCCGTTCACCGGCTCGCCCGCCACGACGACAACAGGAGAGCACCCAATGTCCCAGCCACCCGAGTACCCTCCCGCCGACGGTCACGGCCAAGGGGGTTATGACCAGGGCGGCTACGGCCAGGGCGGCTACGGCCCTCCACCGCCCGGCTATGGACCCCCGCCCGGTGGGTACGGCGCGCCGCAGGGCTACGGTGCCCCGCTGGGATACGGCGGCCCGGGTGGGTTCGGCCCACCTCCGCCCTACAACCAGTCGATCCCGACCTACCTGTGGCAGTCGATCGTGGTCACCCTGCTGTGCTGTCTGCCCGCCGGTGTGGTGGCAATCGTCTATGCCACCAAGGTGCAGAGCCGCCAGCAGATCGGCGACATCAACGGCGCGCTGGACGCCTCCAAGAAGGCCAGGATGTGGTGCATCATCTCGGCCATCTCGATCATCGTGGTGTTCCTGGTCATCCTCGTCATCGGCTTGGCCGGCGGCTTCGAGACCGATTCCAGCACGTCGTATTCGACGCTCCCACCCGCTCGCATCTGAAGGAGCGTGGCCTGACCGAGAGTCAGGCTCTCGTCGTAACGGCCGTCGGCTTGGCTCGCTCGTCGGCTCGTCAGCCGATGGAGCTCCCGCCGCAGAGCCCCGCCATTACCGAGAGAGACGCGAGGAAGAGGAGGCCGAACACGAGTCCGGCCAGGCACCAGGCCAGGCTGCGACGCGATGCCCGGCGCGCCCCGGCGACGTCGTGGGCAAGGAGTCGATTCGACGCGCGCGAGGAGTTGATGATCCCCATCACGCCGAGCGGTGCGCACAGGAATGTCGTCAGGATCGCGAGAGCCAGGTAATTGCCGACCTTTGGCGTCGCCTCGGTCCCCGGCCGCTGCCGCGTCCGCGCGTGCCGTGGTGTCTGCGTGTGCCGCCGGAGCGTCTGGTGGGGTTCGGCGGGTCGGTGGGCCTGTGTTCCGGGCCAGCCCGGATGGGGGCCGGTGTCGTTGTGTCGATTCCGCGGGTAGCCGGTCGAGTAGTGATGTCCGCTCGAGTAGTAGTGGCCGCCGGTGTCCCCTGGCCCAGGCCGCCCCACGTTGTTCGTGTTCCACCGCAACGGTCCGGTCGGAGGCGGGCGGAGCTCCTCGTCCCAGCGGCTGCGGGGCCGATCGGTCCTCGGGCGACGCTGGGTGGTGCCGGTGGTGCCGGTGGTGCGGGATGACGGGTCGCTGATGCGTGAGCCCGACCGCGGGCCGGTGTTGGCCGCGGTCCAGGGATCCCAGCGGGCACCGGTGTCCGTCCGGCAACCGGCGTTCGTGCGGGCGCCGGTATTCGTCCGGCCGGTGTGGTTCGTCGATCCCGGGCCGCCCGCGTCCGGTGTCGGGGACGAGGGCGACCCGGTGAGGCGGGCGTCGTACTCGTCCCGCCACCTGTCGAGGATTTCGTGGGACACGGTGAGGAGCTGCATCGTGCGCATGGACTGTGCGTCCCGGCTGGCGGGATTATCCGGATGATGGGCCCGGACGCGGGCCCGGTACGTCCGGCGGATCTCCGCCCGCTCGGCGGTGCGCGCCACCCCGAGCACGGCGTAGGCGTCGACGCCACCGAGTTCGCGAACCAGCCGGTTGAGCGGGGTCAACGTCCGATCCGCTTGACGACGTCGCCGCGGTTCCGATCGGAAGGCACCATGCGAACCGCCATTCCCCGTCGTCGGCCGGGCGCCATCAGCGGTGATGATAGGCGATCCGTCCGCCATCAGTCCGTCATTCGTCTGCCTTTGGCAGATTCGTGCTGTCAGGCCGTGACGTCCCGGCGGGCCAGGCTCACCGCCCCGACCACCGCCGCACCGGCGGCATACAGACCTCCGACCAGCAGCACCGACCCGTAGCCGGCATCGGCGGTACCTCCCTGGCCGATCGCGTTGAAGACCAGTCCGGGAAAGACCCGGCCCGCTCCGCTCCAGGACTCCTGGACGATGTGCTCGATCGGAAACGTCCACGCGATCCCGACGGCGAGGGTGAGCGCCGTCGACCGCAGGACCAGCCCGAGCACGGTCCCGGCGAGTCCGAAGAAAACGGCGGCCACCAGCGCGTTCAGGTAGCTCGACGCCGCCTCCCCGAGCGCGTCGGCGCTCCACCATGCCGACGTGTCAATGTCCCGGATCCCGGCGACGGCCAGCCCGACGACGATGCTGACCACCAGCGCGGCGACGAGCGCCACCGCCACCGCCACCAGGGCGAGCATGACCGCCGTGCGTCCGGCGAGCCAACCCAGCCGCCGGGGCTCCCGTAGGAACAGGGTTCGCAGCGTCCCCTGGCTGTATTCGAGGGTGATGGCGAACCGGGCCCGCCAGTGGTTGTCATCATGGGAATCAGACTGGTGTGGCCGCCCCCTCACGTCGTCCGTCCAGCGGCGGCATCGTCGTACGCAATGTGACGCAGCACCGGGTCCGCCCGCCGGCCGGCCCGGGTGAACGCCAGGGTGGCCCGCAGCTCGTCCAGCTCGTCCAGCGCGTCGACGCTCGTCCGGCGGATGGCCTCCAGGGCCACCTGGGCCTGCTCGGGACGCCGGTCCAGCACATGCAGCGCCACCGCGGCCTGCAGGGAGATAATGGACAGACTGTGGCCCACGACGTCGTGGACCTCGCGAGCCATCCGCAGCCGTTCCTGTTCGATCCGGTGGCGGGTCGCCTCCTCCTTGGCCTGCGCAGAGGCGATGCGGTTGAGTCTGATCAAGGCGCCCACGAAGGCGGGGACGGTGCAGGACGCGACCGTCCCGATCATCGCGATGCCGAACTTCCAGCCGCCGTCGGCGTATCCCCGCAGGAGCGCGACGACCGAGCCGAGGAAGATCAGCAGAACGCAGACCCCCAGGGCTCGGCTCGTCGTCCGCTGGTCGTGGCGTAGCCCGACCGCGAGCCCGGACACGATCACGGGAAAGAACGCGGGGCCGTGCGGGTAGCCGGTGCCGAGGTAGCCGCCGAGGAGCAGGCTCGTGGCCATCAGCATGGCCAACGGAGCCCGGCGGCGCAGGGGGATGGCTGCGGCCAGCAGAGCGAGCAGCACGTAGGCGAAGGCATCCAACGGCCGGGAGGGGGGCACCTGGTCGGCACCAACCTCCCCGGAACCGCGGAGCAACGCCGCCGCGGTGAACGCGGTGAACAGGACGTCACCGATCACCGGGAAGATGCCGCGCCTGGCCTCTACCATCTCTCCGACGGTAGCGAGCCGCCGTCGTGCCGACATCCGCCACTGGACGTATCCGGCGTACGGGCCGGGACGCAGCCGGGAGCCGGGACGCAGCCGGGAGGAGGAAGCGTCCGGCCGGTGGTCGACCGGTTTCGACGTGTCCTTGCGATGCCCTTGTTACGGATTGTGTCCTTGTTACGGTTACGCTGCGGCCTGAGGGTGGCCGTCGCGGCCCGAGGGCTCACGACGGCCGGTGGCGGGGAGGTGCCAGGCGGATGATTCTCGCGATCGAAGGCGTCGACGGCGCGGGCAAGAACACGCTGACCGGGCGGCTGGTCGTCCGCCTCACCGCCGCCGGCCGCAGCGTCGCGACGCTCGCCTATCCCCGCTATGCGACTGAGCCCCTCGGCCCGGCGGTGCGCGGCCTGCTGGCCGGCGATCCGCGGCTTGCGCCGCTCGCGGCCTCCCCCCGGGCGAGCGCGATGATGTTCGCGCTCGACCGGGCCAACTCCCGTCCCGAACTCGACGCCCTCGTCCGTACGCACGATCTGGTGATCATCGATCGTTACGTGGCGTCGAACGCGGCGTACGGCGCGGCGCGGCTGCCGGCCACCGAGCGGGAGAGCTTTCCCGCCTGGATCGCCGAGCTGGAACTCGGCGCGCTCGCGCTGCCGGTGCCCGATCTCCAGGTCCTGCTGCGGATCCCGGTGGGGACGGCGCGGGCGGGTACGCTCGCCCGCGCCGGGGCCGACCGGGGGCGGGCGCTGGACACCTTCGAATCCGACGACGGGCTGCAGGAGCGGTGCGCGCGGATGTACAAGGAGCTGGCGGCCCGGAGTTGGGTCTCCCCGTGGCTGGTGGTGGACCGGGAGACTGGTGTCGACACGATCTGCGAACACCTCGCCACCCGGTAGGGACGCTACGGACAGTGAGACCATCCCGGGTTTCCCGGGTTTCCCGGGTTTCTGGGTTATGCAGGTTATGCGTTAGGCCGAGGCCAGCGCCTTGGCTCGCCGGGTGGCACGTTCCGTGGTCCGCGCCAGCTTCGCTTCCTGCTGCGTCGCGAGGGCGTCGAGCCCGGTGACGAAGGCGGAGACCTCCTCGCGGGCCTTCTCAGCCTCGCCATTCAGGCCCTCCAGGTCGAAGAACCGCCAGTGACGCAGGACCGGCAACACCACGTCGTCGTGGTGGATGCGCAGGTTGTAGATGCCGGCCCGGGCGATCTGGATCGCCTTGCGGCCGAAGTCACGGATGCCGGTGCCGGGCATCTGGAAGTTGACGAGCTCGTCGCGGATGGCCACCACGGTACGCGAGGGGTCGAGCTCCAGCGCCCCCGCGATCACGTTCCGATAGAAGATCATGTGCAGGTTCTCGTCCGTCGCCACCCGCGTGAGCAGCTTCTCGGCGATCGGTTCCCCGCAGAAACGGCCGGTGTTGCGGTGGCTCACCCGGGTCGCCAGTTCCTGGAAGGAGACGTACACCGTTGCCTCCAGCGGGGACTTGTTCCGGCTGTCGTAGCCCTTGCCCATCTGGTACATGCGGTTGCGTTCGAGGGCGATCGGGTCCACCGCCCGGGTGACCAGGAGGTAGTCGCGCATCGCTATGGAGTGGCGCCCCTCTTCGGCGGTCCACCGGTGCACCCAGCTTCCCCAGGCGCCGTCCTGGCCGAACGCGTCCGCGATCTCTCGGTGGTAGCTGGGCAGGTTGTCCTCGGTCAGCAGGTTGACCTCGAACGCGATCTGCGCGATCTGCGAAAGCTTCGACTGCCCGGGCTCCCAGGGGAGGCTGTCGAAGTCGCGGCCCTCGCCCCAGGGCACGTACTCGTGCGGCATCCATTCGGCAGCGACGCCGAGATGCCGGTTCAGGTTGGCCTCGGCGACGGGCTCCAGATCGCGTATCAGGTCGATGTCCGTGAGTGATTTCATTGGGGAACTGTTCCAGAGGGATCATGTGTTAACCATGTCCCACGGGTGTGGATTACCGAGCGTGGAACTGTTCCGCCGAGGCAGTGCCCGCTGCGGGACCGGGCCTCCTCGCCAGGCCCGGGCGGACAGTCCCGGCGCGCCCGGTCGGCATCCGGCTCACACCGAACTCTCATGGTGCTCGGATGAACTCGATGCGGACGATGCTGGCATCGCCGTCCACATCGCCGTCCACCCGCCACATCGAGGTCGCCTCCAGGGAGCCGGACATGTCCACTGCCCCGCGTGTGCTGGTCGTCGACGATGAGCCGAACATCGTCGATCTGCTGCGGATGGCGTTACGTTTCCACGGTTTCGACGTCCTGACCGCGACCACCGGTCGGGCGGCGCTTGGGTTGGCCGTCGCGGCCCGGCCGGATCTGATGATCCTTGATGTGATGCTGCCCGACATCGACGGCTTCGAGATCTGCCGGAGGTTGCGCGCGGACGGGCACCCGGTACCCGTCGTCTACCTGAGCGCGCGCAACGCTCACCGGGACAAGATCGCCGGCCTCACCTACGGCGGCGACGACTACGTCACCAAGCCGTTCGCCGTCGACGAGCTCGTCGCCCGGGTCCGGGCCGTGCTGCGCCGGACGTCACCTCCGCCGGCCGAACCGGCACCCGCGCCGCCGTCCCCGCTGCGGTTCGCCGACGTGGAACTCGACCCGGACGCCCATCTCGTCCGCCGCGCCGGGGAGCCGATCGAGCTGTCGCCGACGGAGTTCTCCCTGCTGCGGTACTTCCTGACCAACCCTAACCGGGTGCTGTCCAGGACCCAGATCCTCGACGCGGTGTGGAGCTACGACTACGCGGGCGAGTCGACCATCGTGGACCAGTACGTCAGCTACCTGCGGCGCAAGCTCGGCCGGCACGGCCCGTCCCTCATCCACACCCAGCGCGGTTTTGGCTACGTGCTGCGCCTTCCGGTGGCGGGGTCCAACCGGTGACGCTCCGCCTGAAGCTGATGTCCGGCCTGATCGCGCTGACCGCACTGGGACTGGTAATCGTGGGTGGGGCGAGCGTGTTCGCGCTGCGTGCCTACCTGGACGACCGGATCGACCAGCAGCTCACCCGCGCGCGGGTGCTGGGCGGCCTGCCGGCCGCTGTCTATCTGTCCCGGTGGGAGGCGCTGGGCCGGGGTGGAGCGGGCCGTGGCGCCGACCGACTACCTGGTGGAGATCCGGCGGACGGACGGGACGATGCTGCGCATCGTGGGTTCGGTGACTCCCACGCCGCCGGCCACGCCCCTGCTGGACGCCGCCGGGGACCGGGGTGCCGCACCGTTCACCGTCATCGCCGACCGGGAGCGGTACCGAGCGGTCGTCCGGGACAGTCCGCGCGGGCCGCGGGTCCTCGTCGCGCTGCCGCTGAAGCCGGTCACGGAGACGGTCCACCGACTGGTGATGATCGAAGTTGCGGTGGGTCTCACGGTGCTTGCCGCGATCGCCGTGCTCGCCTGGGTGTGGCTGACCCGTGGCCTGCGTCCACTGCGTCAGATGATCTCCACCGCGTCGGCGATCGCCGGGGGGGGGGGATCTCGACCGGCGGGTGCCGGCGGGGTCGGCCCGTTCGGAGACCGGTCAGCTCGCCACGGCCCTCAACACGATGCTCGGCCAGATCCAGGCCGCGTTCGCCGCCCGGGTCGCATCCCAGGAGCAGCTCCGCCGCTTCGCCGCCGACGCCTCCCACGAGCTGCGGACGCCGTTGACCTCGATCCGCGGCTACGCCGATCTGCTGCGCGGCGGAATGGTGACGGCGGTCGACGCGGATGACGCGCTACGCCGGGTCCAGGAGGAGGCCGCCCGAATGAGCACCCTTGTCGACGACCTGCTGTACCTGGCCCACCTCGACGAGCAGCGACCGATGCGGCGGGCCGAGATCGACCTCGCCGGGCTCGTCCGCGACGCCGTCGCCGACCTGCGGGTCGCGGCCCCCGAGCGCCCGGTGAGCGCCGAGCTCCCGGCGAGCTGCGTCGTCCTCGGCGACGAGAACGCGCTGCGCCAGCTCGCCGGCAACCTCCTGACCAACGCCCGCGTCCACACCCCGCCCGAGACGCCGATCGAGGTGCGGCTGCAGGCGCTGCCGGCGGACGCTGCGCCGACTGGCCCCGCCGGTCCCGGGACCCCCGGGGGCGCGGAGCTTCACGTCATCGACCACGGGCCGGGCATGCCACCGGAGGTCGCCGAGCACGTGTTCGACCGCTTCTACCGGGCCGCGGACAGCCGGGCCCGGGGGCATGGTGGCAACGGGTTGGGGCTGTCCATCGTCGCGGCGACCGCTGCCGCCCACGGCGGCCGGGTCGAGGTGTCCAGTGCCGTCGGCGCCGGCACGGTCTTCCGGTTCCTGCTGCCGGTGCCGGTGCCGGAGGCGGCATCGTGGAGCCGGTAACGGACATCATCTTCGTGTGCCGTAGTACCACAGCCGTAGTGATCTCTATGTGGTCTCTTTCCGGCGCATCGGTCTTCAGTACTGATACGGCCAGGGAACAGGCCCGCGCCTATCTGGAGAGCCTGCTGTCGCGTACAGAGTGTAAGAACGGGTGGACCCTCGCTGAGTAAGGGGCGTGGACATCCACCGTCCGTGAAGGTTGGCAGCCTGGTACCGGCGTCATCCCAGTGATTCAGGCGAAGCGCCGAGGCGCCACGCGGCGTCCGGAGGCTTCAGGGTACTGGCAGTCAGGGTACCGGCAGTCAGGGTACCGGCAGTCAGGGTACCGGCAGATTGTGGTTCCCGGCGACGGGCCTGCGACTTCCGTCGTTGCCCGGCGCCGGTGCGCCGTATAGCGCGGCGAGCGCGCCCACGGCGCGCGTCATCGCCTCGCGTAGCTCCGGGGGGTGGAGCACCTCCAGATCCGGGCCGAGTACGAGCAGCTCGCGCTCGGCGTGCCGGACGGACTCGATCGGCACGACCGCGCGTACCCAGCCGTCCTCCTCCGGTGCGCTCGCCGTCTCCCGGACGGCGCGGGCGACCGCCGGGGGGAGCCGGAAGGGGGCCATCGTCACGCCGGTCGGGGAAAGCCGCACGGTCGCCCGCGCCCGGTAGACCTCGGATTCGTAGCGGGCCGTCCAGCCGGCCCAGTAGGCACCGAGGTCGAAGCCATGCGGCCGTTCGAACGTCTCGGTGGTCGTCTCAAGGCTGAGGATCTTCGCGACCCGGTACACCCGGGGCAGAGTGGCCGGCCCGTCCGCCGGTTCCGTGCCTCCGCTGCCGTCCGCACTCTCGGTGGCGCCTGCGGCTCGGGTGCCGTCAGGGTCTCGGGTGCTGCCAGCGTCCTCGGCCAGGCCTACGCCCTGGGTGCCGTGTGCGACGTTGGCGACCAGGTACCAGGTGCCGCCTTTGAGGACCACGCCGAGCGGTTCGAGGTGCCGGATGATCTCGCGGGGGGCCGCCAACGCCGGTAGGCGACCCGGACGCGGCGCTGCTCCCACACCGCCGCTGCCACCTCGGTCAGCAGCGGCGTGTCCTCGGTGGCCCGAAACCAGCCGGGCGCGTCGAGATGGAAGCGCTCCCGCACCCGGCCGGCCCGTTCGCGCAGCTGCTCGGGCAGCGCCGCCATCAGCTTCAGTTCCGCCGCCGCGAGCATCGTGCCGAGCCCAAGCTCGCCGGCGGCCGCCGGCATGCCGGCGAGGAACAGGGAGTCGGCCTCGCCGGAGGTCAACCCGGTCAGCCGGGTGCGGAAGCCGTCGAGCAGCCGGTACCCGCCGGTGGCACCGCGGTCTGCCAGCACCGGAACCCCGGCCTCGGCGAGGGACTCCAGATCCCGGTAGACCGTCCGCACGGAGACCTCGAGCTCGTCGGCGATCTCACGCGCCGTGAGCCGCCCACGGGTCTGCAACAGCAGCAGGACGGAGAGGAGCCGGCTGGCACGCATGCCCGATTCCCCCCGGGCCATACCTGCCAGGAGAAGTCAGGTATGGCTTCGAGGATGGGATCCGACGCATCGACACCGGAACGCGAAGGAGATCGCCATGGTGGGAACGGACCCGGCTCGGGAGACGGGTGTGGACAGGACCGGGGACACGGCCGCTACCGGTGCGGCGGCTGGGTCCGCAAGTGCTGGCTTCGCGAGTGACGCGGCGGTGACCTGGGCCGGGCTGATGCTCGACTGTCCGGACGCGAAGGAGCTCGCGACCTTCTACGGCACGTTGACCGGCTGGGGCGTCGCCGGTGCCGACGACGAGGGGGCCTGGGCATACCTCACCCCACCGGGGACCGAGATCATGATCGGTTTCCAGCGGGTGGCGGGCTACCAGCCGCCGCGCTGGCCGGACCAGGACTCCCCGCAGCAGTTCCACCTGGATTTCCGGGTCGCCGGCCTGACGGCCGCCATCGCCCTGGCGGAAGGCCTCGGGGCGAGGCAGGCCGAGTTCCAGCCGGGCGGGGACCGGTGGCGGGTGCTTCTCGACCCGGTCGGTCACCCGTTCTGCCTCTGCCCGCCAGCCGCCGCCGGCTGACCGCCGAGCCGCCCGTGCTGGTCAGGGCAGGTCGCTGGTCAGGGCAGGTTGTACAGGTTGTAGACGCGGCGGGCGTTGTCCGCGCAGATGAGCCGGGCGACCCGCTCGGTGTCCGCCGCGGTCCAGGCGTCGTCGGCGACTCCCGCCGCGAGGAACGCCGACAGCCCACGCCGGAACAGGACGGCCCCGAGCAGGTACAGCTCGCCGAGCGCGAAGGCGTCGGTGGAGAAGAGGAACTTGCCGAACGGGGCGAGTTCGAGTGCCTGCGCGAGCAGGCCGGCCGAGCCGCGGCCGCAGTTGTGGATGGCGAGCCCGAGGTCAAGGTAGATGTTCGGGAACACCTGGGCCAGGTAGCCGGCCTCCCGGTGGAACGGGTAGCAGTGCAGCAGCAGCACACTGACCTCGGTCGGTGCTATCGCCCGCAGCAGGCCGGTGAGTAGCAGTGGGTTGCCCCGGCGCAGGTCGATGTCGCTGTCCCCGTATCCGACGTGGATCTGGATGGGGAGCCGCGCGTCGACCCCGCACCAGATGAGGAAGGCATGCAGGGTGGGGTCGGTCAGCCGGATCGGGGCGCCGGCGCGGATCTCGTGGATCCAGCCGCGAGCGGCGGCGGCGACCTCGCGGTCGGTCGGTCGCTGCGCGGGCAGCTCCAGGCCGCCGCGGTAGGCCGCGACCGACTTCACCGCGACCATGGTGGGGCGGGTGGATTCGAGCCGGGCCCGCACGGTGTCGGCGAGGTGGGTCATGCCGATCTGCCCGGTGATGACGTCGACCGCAGCCTGCTCGGCGACCCGCTCCAACCGCACCACGTCCACGCCGCGTCCGCCGGCGAGCTCGGCCAGCTCCGCGGCGCTGGTCAGCGGCTCCGGTTGGAATCCGGCGTCAACGCAGAACGTGGTGATCCCGCAGGCACGCAGCAGCCGCCGGTGCACCTCGGCGTGGCCAAGCTCCGCCCGGCGTTCGAGGTAGTCTTCCGGCGCGGCATGCGCCGGCAGGTCGAGCACCGGCGCGCACCAGCGCCGCAGGGCGAAGCCGATCTGGCTGTCGAACAGCGTCGTCCCCGGTGGTCCGGGGTGTTCCGCCTCGGTGATCATGCTTTCGAATTCCGGGCGAGTCAGATCGCGGCCGACCAGACCATGGCAGTGATGGTCGACGAGCTCGTGATCTACGAAAGGTTCCACCGGGCGGCCCACCCATCGATGATCCCCCCTGGAAGGTGGGGTCATGCCTGACCGTACTGGACACACTCGGTTATCCCCAAGTCCACGGCAGGCCTGTGGATAACTTGTGGATTACTCCTGGCTTCCTGGGGACAGTCGTTCCGAAAGTCGATGATGTTGCCGTGTTTTCATCTCTTCTTGCGTCGGCGTCAACTGTGGACAACGCTCGGAGCGCTTGTTGTGAACAGCTGGCTTCTCCTTCGATCCGGCCGAATTTTGTTGCTCTCCGTAACATCGCGGGAGAGTGAGGCGCCGCCCTGCCGTACGCCCCGCCCGGCGTCCGGCAGGCGTACGCGCGACCATGGGGACAGGGGAGACCCGTGGGGAAGGTGAGGATGAACGAGCCTGCGTTGGACGAGTTCGCCCCTCGGATCATCGCCGGAGAGGATCGTAGGCGTGATCGGCTCGCCTCGGCGGCCCGGCATGCGGCGACGAACCTGGAGGTACGCGGCGTCGTCTGTGTTGCGGTGACCTACGTCGACAACAGCGGCATCACTCGGATGAAGGGGGTGCCGATCGGCCGGCTCGGCACGGCGGCGGTGTGGGGCGTTGGCGTGTCGCCGGTGTTCGACGTGTTCGGTGCCGATGACTCGATCACGACAGGGCGCTACGCTGGAGGTCCCGTCGGGGATCTGCGGCTGCATCCCGACCTGGACCGGCTGACACCCCTCGCCGCCCAGCCCGGCTGGGCCTGGGCCCCCGCCGACCGTCGCGACCAGGACGGCCGACCACACCCGCAGGACGGCCGGGAACTCGTCCGCCTCCAGACGGCCCTGCTCGCCGAGCACGGCCTGACGGCGATGATGGCGTTCGAGGTCGAATGGGCCGTCTCCCCGGCCGGTTCCGACGAGTTCGCCCCGGCCGCTTCCGGGCCGGCGTACGGGACGATCAGGGTGGCCGAACTCGGTGACTACCTGCGGGACGTGGTCACCGCGCTCACCGAGGAGGGGCTGGTCGTCGAGCAGATCCATCCCGAGTACGCGGTCGGTCAGTTCGAGGTGTCCGTCGCCGCGCAGGATCCCCTCGGCGCCGCCGACACGTGCGTGCTGGTCAAGGAGACGGTGCGCGGCGTCAGCAGGCGCCATGGCCTGCGCGTCTCGTTCGCCCCCAAGGTTCTCGTCGACAACGTGGGCAACGGCGGCCACGTGCATCTGAGCCTGTGGAGCGACGCTCCCGACCGGCCGCCGGCCCCGCCCCGGCCCACGGCCTCGGGCGGAGGCCCGGGTGGGGCGAACTCCGGTGGCCCGTACCCGGGTGGCCCGTACCCGGGTGGTCTGGCCCGGACCGGTGGGGGCTCCGCCCGCCCGGGCCGGATCAACCTCATGGCGGGTGGCAACGGGCCGCTCGGACTGACCGCTGCCGGGGAGGCGTTCGCCGCCGGGATCCTCGGCCGGCTGCCGGCGCTGATGGCTCTCGGCGCCCCGAGCGTTGCCTCCTACCTGCGACTGGTGCCATCGACGTGGGCGGGTGTCCACGCTTGCTGGGGTCGGGAGAACCGGGAGGCCGCGTTGCGTATGATCCCTGGGCCGCCGGCCGCGGTCGGCCAGGCGGCGAACCTGGAGGTGAAATCCTTCGACCTCGCCGCGAATCCTTACCTTCTGGTGGCCGGTCTGCTGGCCGCCGGGCAGGCGGGGCTAGCGGCGGCGGCCACGTTGCCGGAGCCGGTGGACGTTGACCCGGCCTCGCTCGACCCCGCCGAACGGGCCCGCCGCGGCATCCGGCGCCTGCCCACCAGCCTGAGCGAGGCGGTCGCCGCCTTCGAGGTCGACGAGGTGTTGCACCGCGCCCTGGGACGGGAGCTGCACGACACGGTCGCCGCCGTCCGGCGCGCGGAGATCGACCGGTTCGCCGAGGCCGACCCGGCCGCCGTCGTCGCGGCGACCCGTTGGCGGTACTGACCTGCCGGCGGTGCTGACCGGGTATCAGCCCACCCGGCGCAGTCCGGCCGCGGCGGCGGCCCGCTCCAGGTCCTCGACGCCGAAGGCGTCGACCGGGCCAAGCGCGCCGGCGCGGGCGACGGTGCCCGCGGCGAGATGTCCCGCCATCCATGCCATGATCCGAGCGGTGAAGGCGTAGGGGTCGCGACCTTCCAGCCGCACGGTGGCGAGTTCCCGGCCGGTGGCGTCCCGGGCGAGCGCGAACACCTGCGCCCCGGCGCGGGCACGCGCCGCCCGGTCCGGTCCGCGGCCGGTCGTCCGCAGGGCGGACCGGGCGGCGGCGGCCAGCAGCGCCCGGCTCGGTGGGAAACGACGCAGCCCGGACAGGGGGAACGACAGTGCCTGCCCCACGCGGATGCCGCGGTCGACGCCGCCGATGTACGTCGCGACGTCGGTCAGCGCCGGTGCGAGCCGGGGCAGGGTGAACGGCTCCCCTCCCGACCACAGCACAGCCGGGTGTCCCCGCCGGCAGCCCGACCCGCCGGTGACCTTGCCGGACGATCGGAAGGACCGCACCTCGCGGGCGAGCGGGCGCTCGACGAGGACGCCGCCGCGCAGCACGATGACGGGCTCGGTCAGCGCGGCCAGCAGGGTTGCCCGCGTTCCGCTGCTCATCCCGAGAGCGCCCATGACGAGGTAGCCGACGTCGAGGCGGCGGGCTTCGCCGCCGGCCGCCTGCAGGGCCAGTGCTCCGGCGAGGTTGCCGGGGACGAAGTCGAAGCCGGCGCCGGGGATCAACGCCGCCCCGGACGCCGCCGCTCGCGGGCCGACCTCGGTGAAGACGTGCCGCAGGAACGCGCCCTCCCCGGAACAGTCCAGGTAGTGCGCGCCGACCGCGGCCGCCGCCGCCACGACCGGTCGCCCGAACCGGCGGAACGGGCCCACCGTGGAGACGAGCACGTCCCCGGTGCCGAGCCCGAGCAGGCGGGCCAGCGACGCGCCGTCGGCCGCGTCCCGAGCCTCCATCCGGTCGGCCACGCCAGCCACGCCAGCCACGGCGGTCTCCAGGCCGTCGTAGGCGGCAGCGAGGGCACGGACCCTGGTCTCCGTGCGGCCGGCGAGGACAGGTCGGTGCCCGGCAGCCACGAGTTCCGCGGTCACCAGCCGGCCGGTGTAACCGGTCGCGCCGAACACTACGATACGGGCCGTCATGGGTCCCGACGTTATGCCCATCTGTCGAAGGTGGCCCTTGAGACGTTACTTTGGCACGCAAGGGCCTGCACACCCCACAATGATGCGCACCCGTCCGAGGAGGCGCGTGTGCGTAAGGTACTGGTTGCAAATCGTAGCGAGATCGCCGTCCGTGTTTTCCGAGCCGCTCAGGAACTGGGCCTGCGCACGGTGGCGGTCTACACGCCCGAAGACGTTTCCGCGCTGCACCGGACAAAGGCGTCCGAGGCCTACGAGATCGGTGGCCCCGGGCACCCGGTGCGCGGATACCTGGACATCGATGCCCTGCTCACCGTGGCCAAGCAGGCGGAGGCCGACGCGCTGCACCCCGGCTACGGCTTCCTGTCGGAGTCGGCGGTGCTCGCCGATGCGTGCGCCACCGCCGGCGTCACCTTCGTCGGACCGCCCCCGGCGGTC
Source organism: Frankia sp. CoBUL1 (assembly GCF_978021245.1). NCBI lineage: Bacteria > Bacillati > Actinomycetota > Actinomycetes > Frankiales > Frankiaceae > Frankia > Frankia sp. CoBUL1. Next base: position 7,093 of record NZ_CDXDOS010000033.1, on the reverse strand, counting down.
CTGCGGCTGACCGGAGACAAGGTCGCCGCCCGGGACGCCGCGCTGGCCGCTGGGCTGCCGGTGCTGCGCGCCTCGGTGCCGCTGCCGGAGGGCGCCGGGGCGCTCGCCGCCGCCGAGGAGATCGGCTTCCCGCTGTTCGTCAAGGCCTCCGCCGGTGGTGGGGGGCGCGGCCTGCGGCGGGTGGAACGCCCCGCCGACCTCGCCGACGCGGTGGCGAGCGCGTCCCGGGAGGCCGCCGCCGCCTTCGGGGACGGCACGATCTTCCTGGAGCAGGCGGTGGACCGGCCGCGCCACATCGAGGTCCAGATCCTGGCCGACGCCTACGGCAACATCATCCATCTGTACGAGCGGGACTGCTCGGTGCAGCGCCGGCACCAGAAAGTCGTGGAGATCGCCCCGGCGCCGCAGCTCGACGAGGCGGTACGGGCGAGCATCTGCGCCGACGCGGTGCGGTTCGCCCGGCATGTCGGCTATGTCAATGCGGGCACGGTCGAGTTTCTTCTCGGCGCCGACGACCGGTACACGTTCATGGAGATGAATCCCCGGATCCAGGTCGAGCACACGGTCACCGAGGAGGTCACCGGGGTTGATCTGGTTGCGGCGCAGCTGCGGATCGCCGATGGGGAGAGCCTGGCCGGCCTCAACCTCATCCAGGAGCAGATCGTCCTGCGCAGCACCGCCATCCAGTGCCGGGTCACCACCGAGGATCCCTCGGATGGCTTCCGGCCCGACACCGGGACGATCAGCTTCTACCAGTCACCCGGCGGTCCGGGGGTGCGCCTCGACGGCGCCACGTACCCGGGGGCCGAAGTCAGCCCGTACTTCGACTCGTTGCTGGTGAAGCTGACGACCCGGGGTAACACGCTGGAGAAGGCTGCGCGGCGCGCCCGGCGGGCGCTGAACGAGTTCCGGGTCCGCGGGGTGCGCACGAACATCGACTTCCTGGTGCGGCTCCTCGCTGACCCCGGCTTCCTCGCCGGCGGGGTGAGCACGTCGTTCATCGATGAACGGCCGGAGCTGCTCGCTCCCGGCAAGGGGGCGGACCCGACCAGCCGGCTGCTGGCTCGCCTCGCCGAGAGCACGGTGAACGGATTCCCGCGCCCGGCGGTCGCCCTGACCGACCCCCGGGAGTTGCTGCCGCCCGCGCCCGCACAGGTGGCGGCGTCCGGCGGCACGCAGCCGCCGGCGGCGGGATCCCGGCAGCTGCTGACGGAGCTCGGGCCGGCGGGCTGGGCGGCGTGGCTGCGCGCCCAGGAGGCGCTGGCCGTCACCGACACCACCCTGCGTGACGCCCACCAGTCGCTGCTGGCCACGAGGCTGCGCAGCTTCGACATCCTGGCGGCCGCCCCGTCGTACGCCGCGCTGACGCCGAACCTGCTGAGCCTGGAGGCCTGGGGCGGGGCGACCTACGATGTTGCGCTGCGCTTTCTCGCGGAGGATCCGTGGGAGCGGCTCGCCGCGCTGCGCCAGGCCGCGCCGAACATCTGCCTGCAGATGCTGCTGCGGGGGCGCAACGCGGTCGGGTACACCCCCTACCCGGACGACGTCGTCCGGGCGTTCGTCGCCGAGGCCGCAGCGACCGGCGTCGACATCTTCCGGATCTTCGATGCGCTGAACGACATCGAGCAGATGCGCCCGGCGATCGAGGCGGTGCTCGGTACCGGGGCGATCGCCGAAGGGACGCTCTGCTACACTGGCGACCTCTCCGACCCGGCGGAGCGGATCTACACCCTCGACTACTACCTGCGCCTCGCCGAAGAGCTCGTCGAGGCGGGTGTGCATGTGCTCGCCGTGAAGGACATGGCGGGACTGCTGCGCCCGGCGGCGGCGGCCACGCTGGTGACGGCCCTGCGGGAGCGTTTCGACCGGCCCGTCCACCTGCACACCCACGACACCGCGGGCGGCCAGCTCGCCACCCTGCTCGCGGCGTCCGCGGCCGGGGTGGACGCGGTGGACGCCGCCGCCGCGCCGATGTCCGGCGGCACCAGCCAGGTCAACATGTCCGCGCTGGTGGCGGCGACCGACCACACTCCCCGGGCGACCGGCATCGCGCTGTCCGCGCTGTCCGCGATGGAGCCGTACTGGGAGGCCGTGCGCGACCTCTACGCCCCGTTCGAGGCGGGGCTGCGGGCCCCGACCGGGGCCGTGTACCGGCACGAGATTCCCGGCGGCCAGCTGACGAACCTGCGTCAGCAGGCGATCGCGCTGGGACTGGGGGACCGGTGGGCCGAGGTCACCGAGTGCTACGCGATCGCCAACGAGCTGCTCGGCAAGCCCATCAAGGTGACGCCGACCAGCAAGGTCGTCGGTGACCTGGCTCTGTTCATCGCCGGCGGATCCGTCGACGTGGACCGGTTGCGTGCGCATCCCGAGGAGTTCGACCTGCCGGCCAGCGTGCTCGGCTACCTCGCGGGCGAACTCGGCACGCCGCCGGCAGGCTTCGCCGAACCGTTCCGGGAACGGGCGCTGGCCGGGCGCCGTCCGTCGCCGCCGTCCGTCGACCTCGACGCGGCGGACGCCGACGAGCTCTTCTTCCCGGGGGCCCGGCGGGTGGCCCTGTCCAGGCTGCTCTTCCCCGGCCCGTGGAAGGACTATCTGCGGGCGGTGGACGCCTACGGGGACTCCTCCGTGGTCCCCACCGACGGCTTTTTGTACGGGTTGCGGCCTGGCGTTCCGCTCACCGTCACCCTGGAGCCCGGAGTAGAGATCATCGTGGAGCTGGAGACGCTCTCCGAACCGGACGACTCCGCGATGCGCACCCTGTACCTGCGGGTCAACGGCCAGCCCCGGCCGGTGCGGGTCCGGGACGCGTCCATCACGGCCACCACCACGGCGGCCCGTCGGGCAGACGCCACCGATCCGAACCAGGTGGGCGCCGGGCTGCCGGGCATCGTCACGTTCAGCGTCGCGGTGGGCGACACGGTGACGAAGGGCCAGCGGCTGGCGGTGGTGGAGGCGATGAAGATGGAGGCCGCGGTGACCAGCCCGGTGGGCGGGACCGTCGTGGAGCTCGTCCGTTCCAGCGGCGACTCGGTCGAGGTCGGCGACCTGCTGCTTACTCTGCGTCCCTGATCTCGCCGGTCGGGGCCCGCCTCCGCGGGGGTGTCGTGGCCGGGGGCATCCCGGCCACGTTCCTCGCCTCCCGGTCCGGGCGGAAGACCCAGGCGCGTAGCAGAAGGAACCGGATGACCGTGGAGGCCAGGTTCGCCAGCACCAGCACGGAGAGTTCGAGGCCGCGGCCGGGGTTCGTGCTCGCCGCGTGCAGGAGCGCGAGCGAACCGCTGGTCAGGCCGAGGCCGACGGCGAACACCACCAGGCCCTGCAGATGGTGGCGACCGGCGCGCCGCGGACCGGTGAGACCGAAGGTCAGCCGCCGGTTCGCCGCGGTGTTCGCGACCGCCGTGAGAAGCAGCGACAGCAGGTTCGCGATCTGCGCCCCGGTGACTGTCCGCAGCAGGACGAAGAGCACCAGATAGGACAGCGTGCTGGCGACCCCGATCGCGGCGAATCGCAGGAGCTGACCGGCGAGTCCCTTCGGTACCCCCGGGACCTCGACGACCTTGCCCTCCTCGGCGTGGCCGGCGGTGAGCGGACCTCGGCCGAACTCCTGGTGCAGCTTGGCGAGCGGCAGCTTTCCGCTGCCGAACGCCCGCAAGAGGCGGACCACACCCTTCAGGTCGGCGATGGCCGTGGCGAGGACGTCGACGCGGCTGTCCGGATCATCGATCCAGTCGACCGGGACCTCGTGGATGCGCATCCCGGCCCGTTCGGCCAGGACGAGCAGTTCGGTGTCGAAGAACCAGCCGCTGTCCTCCACCAGGGGTAGCAGGCCCGCCGCGGCGTCGGCGCGGATCGCCTTGAAGCCGCACTGCGCGTCGGAGAACCGGGCCGCCAGGGTTCTGCGGAGGATCAGGTTGTAGCAGCGGGAGATCACCTCCCGGCGCGGTCCCCGCACGACCCGGGAGGCGGGGGAGAGCCGGGTGCCGATCGCGAGATCCGAGTGGCCGCTGATGAGCGGAGCCACCAGGGGCAGCAGCGCGGCGAGGTCGGTCGACAGGTCGACGTCCATGTAGGCGAGCACCGGTGCGGGCGAGAGGCCCCAGGCCGCCCGCAGTGCCCGGCCGCGGCCCTTGGCCTCGAGGTGGATCGCGGCGACCTCGGGGAGTTCCTTCTCCAACGCCTGGGCGATGGCCAGGGTGCCGTCGGTGCTGGCGTTGTCGGCGATCGTGATCTGAAGGGGTACGGGAACATCCCGGTCAGGTGGGCATACAGCCGTCGGACGCAGGGGGCGAGGTCGTTCTCCTCGTTGTACACGGGGATGACGACGTCCAGCACCGGGCGCGGCCGGCCGCCGTCCGGCCCGAGCCACCCGGGATGATGATGTTGAACGGGAATGCTCTCCCCGGTGCTCCCGGTCGTCTCGAAGGTCCCGGTCATTCCGGTCGTCCCGGAGGTCTCGGTCGTCCCGGAGGTCTCGGTCGTCCCGGAGATCACGGTCGTCGAGGAAGGCATCCGTGTCATCGTCATGCTCTCCACCCTCGGTTCGGGAGCTGTGCCGCTCGTGTGCCGATGCTGTGCGCCTGCTGTGAGCGCAGGCCGGGCTGAGGACCGCCTCGGTGGTTGTGGTTGTGGTGCGGAGCGGATTGGAACCATAACTGTGAGGCATCGCGTCGGCGAGGCATCGCGCCAACGCGGTGACGCCCACCAGGAGGATCGCGACGGCGATCGCAGCATCCTGGTGGGCGTCGCGTTCACCCGTGGCCCACGGGCTGGACGCCCGTCCGCGTCAGGCCACCGTGGCGTCAGGCAGTGACGCCGGTGCCCGTCGTGGAGCCGGTGGTGGCGCCGGTCTTCGGTGCGGTCAGGTCGTAGAGGGTCACGCCGTCGACCGTCTTCGAGGTGAAGTTCTCCGTCACCCAGCTGGAGATCTCCCGTGAGGACGAGCTACCGCCGTTGGCCTGACCGAAGCTGCCGCCGCCGCCGCCGATGAAGTAGTGGATCTTTCCTTCGGCGACGTACTGCTTGAACTGCGCCAGGGTGGGCGATGGGTCGCTCCCGTTGAACCCGCCGACCGGCATGACCGGGTCCTGGGTCGCGAGCTGGTATCCGGCCGCGCTGTTCGAACCGACCGCGGCGGCGACCCAGGTGTAGGAGTCCGCGTTCTGCCTGAGCAGCTTCACGATCGCGTCGCTGGGAGTGACGGCGCTGAGTAGACCGCCTGGGCCACCGCCCCGGCTCTCCCGCCCGCCGAGGATCCCGTTCCCCAGCGCGCTGGTTCCGGTCCCGGCACCACCACCGGCCTGGCCGGGCATGCCGCCCTGGCCGCCGGGCATCTGCTGCCCACCGCCGGGGAAGGCCCCGCCGGGGAAGATTCCACCGCCCTGTGGGCCGCCCTGTGGGCCGCCCTGTGCCCCGCGGCCCATCCCCTGCGGCGGGAAGCCCCGCTGACGGCCGGCCTGCAGGCCGCCCTGGCCCATGCGGAAGAAGCGGCTGCCACCCGGCCCACCGAAGCCGGCGCCGGCGGGACCCGCCGCCGGGATCGAGCCGGTGTGCGGGGTCGCCGCGGTGGCGATGGCATACGAGCCGGGTCCGAGGAGCCCGGCGACCAGCGCCACGGCGGCGACGCCGAGCGCGGCCCGCCGCGGCAGTCGGATGGCCGCGAGGAACCCGAGCGCCGCGATGATCCCGGCGACGAGCACGGCGTACCGGATCCACGGATGCCACTGGGGGGTGCGGTTCAACAGGGTGTAGCACCAGGCGGCGGTGGCGGCCATCGTGGCAGCCGAGACCACGGCGGCGGCGGGATGCCGGCGATGACGCCAGAGCAGCGCGCAGCCCATCCCCACCAGGGCACCGACCGCCGGGGCGAGCGCCACCGTGTAGTAGGCGTGGAAGATGCCCTTCATCTGGCTGAAGACGATGCCGGTGACGAGCAGCCAGCCGCCCCAGAGGAGGAAGGCGGCGCGGGCGCGGTTCGTCCGCGGGGCGCGCCGGGTGATCCACAGGCCGGCGACGAGCAGGATCAGTGCCGTCGGGAGCAGCCAGGAGATCTGACCACCGACTTCCGAGCCGAACATGCGGGTCCAACCGGCCTGGCCCCACATGCCGCCCCCGCGGCCGCCCGGACCTCCGGGGCCGAAGAGGACCGTGCCGCCGCCGGGAGCGGCGCCTGCCGCGCCGTTCCCGACGGATTCCGGCAGGCCGCCCATCCGGCCGCCCCGGCCACCGCCAACGCTGCCGGTCTCGTTGCCGGTAAGTCGGCCGAGTCCGTTGTAGCCGAGGGTGAGCTCCAGCAGGCTGTTGTGCTGTGAACCCCCGATGTAGGGGCGGGAGGACGCCGGGACGAACTCCACGATCGCGATGAAGAGGCCGGCGGGGATCAGCAGTCCGAGCCCCGCGGCCAGGGTCTGCCGGACGCGCCGCCAGAACGAGGTCGGCGCGGTCACCAGGTACACCAGTGCGAAGACGGGGACGACGAGCAGCGCCTGCAGCAGCTTCGTCAGGAAGGCGAAGCTGACCAGGACCCCGGCGAACACCAGCCAGCGGGTGCTCGCCTGCTCGATCGCCCGCAACGTCGCGTAGGCCGCGGCGACCAGGAGCAGCACGAGCAGGGCGTCCGGGTTGTTGAACCGGAACATCAGAGCCGCGACCGGGGTCAGGGCCAGCACCGCGCCGGCAAGCAGGCCCGCACCGGCGGAGAACTGCCGCCGCACGGTCTGGTAAAGCAGGCCGACGGTGGCGACACCCATCAGTGCCTGGGGCACGAGGATGCTCCAGGCGCTCAGGCCGAAGATCCGGGCAGACAGCGCCATGACCCACAGGGAGACCGGCGGCTTGTCGACCGTGATTGAGTTGGCGGCGTCCGAGGAACCGTAGAAGAACGCCTCCCAGCTCACCGAGCCGGCCTGGACCGCAGCCGAGTAGAACGCGTTCGCCCACCCCGACGCGCCGAGGCCCCACAGGTAGAGCACACCCGTGCCCACCAGCAGGGTGACCAGTGCTGGTCGGACCCAGCGGGCGTCCTCGGCGGATACGTCTTCGGCGGATACGAGGCCACCGGAGCCGCCGACCGGGAGCCCGGTCTCGGTGGGGG
>NZ_CDXDOS010000032.1:0-24044 GCF_978021245.1 Frankia sp. CoBUL1 | reverse complement strand
ACGGCATCGCGGGAAGACCGGCCCCGCTGTTCCCGACGGCCCCGCTGTTCCCGACGGTGCCGCCGCTGCCGCCCGGTCTGCCGGTCCCCGTCGCGGCGGACCAGCCCACGGGTGACACCGCACGGGTCGTCATGCGGCGGGGTGCACGGCTCGCACTCGGCCTCGATGGTCACGTGAGTGATGCCGTGCCGCGCGGCGAGCATCGCCTTGATCGCATCGGACACCGATCGGGCCTGCGCCAGGCTGGGATGGCCCCCGTCGCCGTAGGCACTGTCGAGATGGCCGAGCTCCAGATGCACCGACGCGGCGAGGACTCGGTCAGACAGGCTCCAGACGTGCAGGTCATGCACGTCGAGGACATGAGGGTCGCGCAGGATGTCGGCACGCACCGCCGCGACGTCCAGGCTCGCCGGGGTTGCCTCCAGCAGCACCCGCGAGGCACTCGCCAGCAGCCGCGCCCCCTGGACGGCGATGAGCAGCGCGATCACCAGCGAGACCAGCGGATCCAGCCAGTACCAGCCACCGACCAGCCAGATGGCCCCGCCGGCGGCGGCGACCGCCAAGGATACCGCAGCGTCCCCGGCGAGGTGCAGCACCGCGGCCCGGGTGTTGAGATCACCATCGCCGCCGTGGACCACCCACGCGCTGACCCCGTTGACAACGGCGGCGGCCAGCGCGACGGCGACCACCACTCCCCCATCCACGAAACCGGTCGAACCGAGGCGCCGCAGGGACTCCACCGCCAGCAGCGCCGTCACCACCAGCACGGCGGCGGCGTTGGCCTGCGCGGCAAGCACCGGCCAACGCACCCCGCCGAAGGTGCGGCTCGCCGACGGCGGCCGCCGGGACAGTGCCACCGCGACGAGCGCGAGCACCACGCCGGCAGTGTCGGTCAGGTTGTGCCCGGCGTCGGCGAGCAGACCGACCGAACCGACCGCGAGCCCCGCCGCCGCCTGCCCGATCACGATGGCGATGTTCAATGCGGTCGCCAGCAGCAGCCGGCGCCGTTGGCCGGCGCTCCCGGGCATCTCGGAAACACCGTGACCGTGACCGTGACCGTGATCCCGGCCACGACGATCATTGTGGCCGACGCCCTGGTCACCGAAGGTGCCGGTGCTGGTCATGCGTCGCACGCACCGGCCAGGGCGGCACGGTCGGCGGCGCCCCCGGAGCCGACGTCATCCGCACCACCAGCCTCGCCAAAGACCCCACCACGGGCCCCGCCGAGGCTCCCCGGCGCGACAGCCGCGACGGGGGCGGTGACGTTCGGGTGGATGTGGTCGGTGTCGACGGCCAGGACGACGCCGAGGAGATCGTCCAGGGCATGACGGAGCTTGTCATCGGCGAGCTCGTAGCGCTGCCGGCGACCCTCCGGCGTGGCGACGACCAATCCGCAACCACGCAGACAGGCCAGATGATTGGACAGATTCGTGCGCCCCACCCCGAAGATCTCCGCAAGATCCGAGGGGTAGGCCGCGCCCTCCCGCAGTACCAGCAGCAATCTGGCCCGCGTCGGGTCGGACAGCGCGTGCCCGAATCGGGCGAGCACCTCGGCATGCGAGGCAATCTTCACCATGCTTCAACGGTACAGCCGGTCCTGACGTCAGCCAACGCTGAACGGAACCGGCTACCGCCCCGTCGGACGGCGACAGGAATCCGTCGCGCCACCGACCTCCCGGGCCGAGTGCGCGAACTTCTCCGGGTACGTGTGCTTCGGCCGGCGAATTTGGGGGACCTGAGGACGGTCTGCGGGCCCTGGACCGTGCCCTGCTCCCCATAACGTGGCCGCCGCGCGATTAGGCGGACCCGTGTGTCCGAGACCCGGGCCAAGTCGGCGCGACGGTCAGGCGTCGAAGAGAGCGCTGACGGACTCGCCGTTGTGGATGCGGCGGATGGCCTCGGCGAGCGCCGGGGCAACCGTGAGAATCTTCAGCTTCGGCACTCGGTCCCCCGCCGGAATTGGCACCGTGTTCGTGCACACGATCTCGGCGACCTCGGGCTGGTCGCCGATGCGCTTAAGCGCACCCGCCGCAAACAGCCCGTGCGTACACGCCACCCGCACCGACCGCACGTTCAGCTCACGCAGCCGCTCAAGCAGCTCGAGCACGGTGCTGCCCTTGGCGATCTCGTCGTCGAGCACGATGACGTCCCGGCCGGCCACGTCACCGATGACCGTGCTGATGCTGACCCGGTCGTCGGCGAAACGCTGCTTGGCCCCCGCCGCCACCCGCACCCCGAGCATCCGGGCGAACGCCGCCGCCTCTTTGGCGTTGCCGAGGTCCGGGGAGACCACCGTCGTGTTCGACAGCTCGTAGTGACGGAAGTGCGCGGCGAGTTCCCGCAACGCATGCAGATGATCCACCGGCACGCTGAAGAAACCATGGACCTGCGGCGAGTGCAGGGTCATCGCGAGGACGCGGTTCGCACCCGCGGTGACGAGCAGGTCCGCGACCAGCCGCCCGCCGATCGAGATCCGCGGCGCGTCCTTCTTGTCCGAGCGGGCATAGGCATAGTGCGGCAGCACGACCGTCGTGCGCGCCACCGACGCCCCGCGCGCCGCGTCCAGCATCATCATCAGCAGCAGCAGCAGCTCGACGAGGTTCTCCTGCACCGGTGCGACCAGCGGCTGGATGAGGAACACGTCGCGTTCCCGGCAGTTCGCGGGAAGCTGGACCTCCAGGCAGTCGTTGGCAAAACGCTGCACCCGCACCCGATGCAGCGGCACGTCAAGGTGTGTGCAGATCTCCTCGGCGAGACTCAGATGGGCACTGCCGCTGAAGACGGCGATGTCTCGCACGAACCGCTCCTCGTTCCCTGTTCTCGGTGTCCCGGGGTCGCTGGGTGTCCCGGGTCTCGGTGTCCCCGGTCGACGTCCGATGGACCCGCCCGTCCCGGATGGTATCGACCAGGGGCCGAGTCATGCCGAGGTCCCTAGCGCCTCCCGGATCGGCACCCGAGTCCCGCCACGCTTCACCGCATTGCCGTACACCCGCCCGGTCAGCCAGACCAGTGCCCCGATCAGCGCGAGCGTCAGCGCCATCGCGACCACCACCTGCCACCCCGCCACGCTGCCGATCCCGATCACCATCGGCATCAGGACCGGCGCGAACAGCGGAATCATCGCCAGCACCAGGATGAGGCCGCTGTCCGGCGACCCCGGCAGCACCGAGATGCCCAGCACGTACGGGACGACGATCAGCAAGATCATCGGCGCCGTGACCCCGCCGGCGTCTTCCTGCCGAGACACCAGTGCCCCGGCGGCCGCGAACAGCAGCGCGTACACGGCGAACCCGAGCAGATACCACAGCAGCGCCAGCGCGACCGACCCGATCGCGATCCCGGCCGGGATGTCGAGCTGCCCGGTCGTCAGGCCCAACGACACGCCGACCACCCCGATCAGCGTCAACTGACCGAGAGCCACGGCGCCGATCCCGATGACCTTGCCGGCCATCAGCTGCCACGGACGCACGGTCGCCAGCAGCAGCTCCACCACCCGGCTGCTCTTCTCCTCGATCACCCCCTGCGCCACGGCCGGGCCGAAGATCAGCAGAGACAGGTAGATCAGCCCGCCGGAGAGCAGGCCGAGCAGCAACCGGGCCCCGTCCCGTTCCGAGGCCGGCCGCAGGGCGCTGACCTGGACCGTGGCCGCGGACACGGCTCGCCCCACGACGGCCGGATCACCACCGAGCCCCACGACCTGGCGCTCGAGCGCGACCTGCCGGGCGGCGAGGCTCAACACCGACGTCAGCCGGTCGCCGAGCTCCTTCTTGACGACCACCCGGTAGACGGCGTTCCCCGCCGCGCCAGGGATCGCAACCACGCGGACGAACGCGTCGACGTCACCGTCGAGCACGGCCCGCTCGCCGACCGCCCGATCCGCCACCGCACGGACCTCGACGTCCTCGCCCAGCGACCGGGCCGCAGCCTCGACCGTCGCCGCCTGCCGGAAGTCGACCGCGGTAAACGCGATCCGGCTCGCCGACGAGCCGCCGGTCAGGGACATCAGCAGCACCATGGCGCCGATCCCGAGGACGAACAGCCCCGTGGTGATCCGGAAGGCCCGCGACCTGGTCCTCGTCACGATCTCCCGCCGGGCGATCAGCCGGATCACCCGGCCCGACCCCTGCGCCGCGCCATCCAGCCCCCGCACGCTCACGCCGCGTTCTCCGGGAACGCCCCACTCCCCGGCTGCTGCCCGGCCTGCACGACGACGTTACGGAACAGCTCGGTCAACGACGGCCGGCGACGACGGAACTCCCGCACCGGGCCCGTGGCCAGCGCCGCGGCAGTACCGCCTGGTCGTCGGCACCCGCGGTGAGGCCCAGCACCGTCCGCGGCCCGTCCCGGTGACGCACGACGACCCCCGGTATCCCGTCGGCCCAGCCCGGCGGCGCCGCCGGCGCGTCCACCACCACCTGCAGATCACCACCCGCGCGCAACTCGTCAACCGAACCGCAGGCGACCATCCGGCCCGCCCGCACGATCCCGACCCGGTCGCACAACCGCTCGACGAGATCGAGCTGATGGCTGGAGAACATCACCGGAACCCCGGCGGCGCGACGCTCCCGCAGCACCTCGCTCATCACGTCGACGGCCACCGGGTCCAATCCGGAGAACGACTCGTCGAGTATCAGGACGACCGGATCGTGCACGAGCGCGGCGGCCAGTTGCACCCGCTGCTGGTTCCCGAGGCTGAGCTTCTGCACCTCGTCGTCCAAGCGGCTGGACACCCCCAGCCGCTCGGTCCACCGCGCCACTGCCCGACGGGCTGCCGCCAGCCCCATTCCGTGCAGTTGCGCGAGGTAGACGAGCTGCTCACCCACCCGCATCCGCGGGTACAGACCGCGTTCCTCCGGCATGTAGCCGATCCGGCGGCGGGTGCGTAACGTCAGCGGAACGCCGTCATAACGCACGACCCCGGAATCCGCCGCGAGCACCCCGAGGGCGATACGCATCGTCGTCGTCTTCCCGGCACCGTTGCTGCCGACGAACCCGAACAGCTCGCCGGCCCGCACCTCGAACGTCATCGACTCCAACGCGACGACGTCGCCGTACCGTTTCGACACCCCGTCGATTTCGAGCCGTCCATTGCCCACCTGCACCAGCTTTCCACGGCGTTCCGGGTAACGGTCAACCCCTGCCTCTGCCACCCAGATGCTATTCGCGGTGGTTTTCATGATTAATTTTGCGTGGTGCGACGATGTCAACACCGTTGATTATCAGGATGTGCCCGGGGGGACGAACGGCAGGCCGACGGGTGTGCCCTCGGCGAGCAGGCGGCGCAGGGCGCCTGTGTCGAGATGGTCGGCGACGAGGTCACCGAGGGCGTCGAGGCGGCGCTGCCGAGCATCGGCGAAGCACGTGAACGCCGGGACGAACGAACGCCCCGCGGCCGTGGCCACGTCGGCGAGATAGGCGCGGCGGAACGCATCGTTCTCCAGCACCCCGTGCCAGCTCGTGCCGGCGACCGCGCCGACGCGCACCCCGTCCGCTGCGAACGGCGCGCTGTCCGGATGCTCCTCGACGCTCAGCCGCCCGTGCCGGATCTCGTAGCCGGTCAGCGGTCGGCCGGCGGCATCGGTGGCCGCGCGCCGACCGAGCAGCTTCACCGGGTCGAACGTGGTGATGACCGGGAGCAGGCCGAGACCATCGACCTCGCCCGCACCCGATTCGACGTCGTCACGGATGCGACGGCCGAGCATCTGGTAGCCGCCGCAGATACCCAGCACCGGGCGGGCCGCGGCGGCGCGTTCGGCGAGGGCCGCGGCGAGACCACGGCGACGCAGCCAGCGCAGGTCCTCGACGGTGGAACGGGTGCCCGGCAGGATCACGAGGTCGGCGTCGGCGAGCTCGTCCGGTCGGGTGGCCAGGCGCACCGCGACCCCGGGCTCGACGCGCAACGCGTCGATGTCGGTCACGTTCGACAGCCGGGGCAGCCGGATGACGGCGACCCGCAGCACCTCCCGCCGACCGCCGTGCGAGGCAGGCCGCGCCTCGGGACAGGGCTCGGCGTCGGGGAAGGCGGCGAGGTCGAGGGAGTCCTCGACGTCCAGCCACAACCCCGCCTTCCAGGGGACGACGCCGTGCACCGGCCGGCCGGTGAGCCGTTCGATCTGGCGCAGCCCGGGTTCGAGCAGCCGGGCGTCGCCACGGAATCGATTGATCACCCAGCCGGCAACCAACGCCTGGTCGGCCGCATCGAGCAGGGCCAGCGTGCCGAACAGGGCGGCGAAGACCCCGCCCTTGTCGATGTCGCCGACCACGATCACCGGCAGGTTCGCGGCGCGCGCCAGGCCCATGTTGGCGATGTCGGTCGAACGCAGGTTGATCTCCGCCGGGGAACCGGCCCCCTCGCAGATCACCGCGTCGAACCGGCCGCGCAGGTCGTCCAGGCACTCCAGGACGATCGCGGCCAGCCGTTCCTTGTACGGGCGGTAGCCGAGCGCGTCGACCTCGGCGACCGGGCGGCCCAGCACAACGAGCTGGCTGTGCCGCTGGCCCCCCGGTTTGAGCAGCACCGGGTTCATCGCCGCCTCCGGTTCGACACCGGCCGCCGCCGCCTGCATCGCCTGGGCCCGGCCGATCTCCGCACCATCGGCGGTGACCGCCGAGTTCAACGCCATGTTCTGCGCCTTGAACGGGGCGACCCGCACCCCCTCCCGCGCCAGCCACCGGCAGATCCCCGCGGTCAGCACGCTCTTGCCGGCATCCGACGCGGTCCCGGCGACCAGCAGTCCCCCGCTCACCGGCGGCGCTCTCTTCTCCCGGGCCCACCAGAGCCCTCGGAGCCAGAGCGTCCGGAGCCGGTACCGAGGCCGAGGCGCGCGGTCAGGGCGGAGGTGACCAGCCGCGCCACCGGAGCCGCCGCCGCCGTCAGCGCGACACAGACCACGCTCACCGCCGCGGACAACCGGGCCGCGGCTGCGACGTCCGCGCCCTGCGGCCGCCGGCCGAACCCGAGCTCCGGCCGGTGCTCGACGCGGTAGGGGTAGCGCAGCTCTCCCCCGAGCCGCAGCCCCAGCGCCCCGGCGAACGCGGCCTCCATCATCCCGGCGTTGGGGCTGGGATGCGACCGGCCGTCCCGGCGCATGACCCAGTACGCGTCGACCGCCGAACCGCCGACGACCGGGGCGCACGCGCAGGTCACCAGCGCGCACATCCGCGCCGGGAACAGGTTCGCCAGATCGTCGAGGCGCGCCGCCGCCCAGCCGAAGCGTTCGTACCGGGGGCTGTGGTGTCCGATCATCGCGTCAAGGGTGTTGATCGCCCGGTAGGTGACCAGGCCGGGCAGGCCGGCGAGCGCCCCCCACCACAGCGGGGCGACCAGCGCGTCGGAGGTGTTCTCGGCGATGGACTCGATCGCGCCGCGGGCGATCCCGGCGGCGTCCAGCGACGCCGGATCGCGTCCGCACAGCGCCGGGAGCCGTTCCCGGGCCGCGGCGAGATCGTCGGCGCGCAGCTCCTCGCCGAGGCGTCGGCCCTGACGGCGCAGCGAGGCGCCACCGAGGACGGTCCACGTGACCGCCGCCGTGAGCGCGACGGCGCGTTCAGCGGCGCGTTCAGCGGCGCGTTCAGCGGCGACGGCGGGCACGGCGACCGCGGCTAGCAGCACCGCGGTGTGCAGCGCTCCGGGCGCCCGGCCGTCCCGGTAGAGCCGGTTCTCCAGCCAGGACGCGGCCCGCCCGAACCCGGCGACCGGATGCAGCCGCGCCGGGTCGGCGAGCAGCCCGTCCAGCACGGCACCGAGGACCAGACCGAACGCGCGCACGGCGCGGGAAGGGACCACGGCGCGGGAAGGGACCACGACTCAGACGCTCATCGCGTACGCGACGACCCCGCGACGGACGGCGTCCATCGCAGCCCGGGCGGTCCGGCGCACCCGCGCGCCGTCCGGCGTTCCCGGGTCCGCCCGCACCATCGGAGCGACCTGCGCGATCTGGTCAAGGATGTCGATGAGCTGGCGCATCCACCGGACGAAATCGCCGGCGGTCAGTTCCACGGAACTGTCGGTCAGCACCCGTTCCAACGTGCGGCCCGCGGCCCAGTCGTGCGCGACGGCGACGAATCCGAGCTCGGGCGGGCGCAGGAACGCGAGCCGGTGGGCCTGCTCGGCCTCGGCGAGCCGCTCCGACAGCCGGACCATCTCGGCGAGGCAGTCGCGTAGCGCCGCGCCGCCCGGCAGCGCCGGGACGCCGACGTCGTCACCGCGCGGCTCGAACACCAGCGTGGACACGGCGGCGGCCAGCGCCGGCGGGGTGAGATCGTCCCAGATGCCGGCGCGCAGGCATTCGGCGACGAGCAGGTCCTGCTCCGAATAGATGCGCGCGAGCACCCGCCCGGCGGCGGTGACGCGGTCCCCGTCCAGGTAGCCGAGGTCCTCGAGCGCGGCGCGGACCCGGTCGAACGTCTTCGCGACCGTGTTCGTCCGACCCTCCACCTTCCGTGAGATCGCGGCGGTCTCCTTGACCAGCCGGTTGACCTGCTCGGCGGAGCGCAGGTGCTCCTCGCGGCGCGGACAGTCGTGCACCGGATGGGCGCGCAGGGCCCGGCGCAGCCGGGCGAGCTCGGCGTCGTCCGCCGCGGCCGAACGGACCCTGGCCCGCCGGCCCGGAGGGGCATCGGGGTTGACGTCGGCGGCGCGCAGGGAGGAGGCCAGATCCCGGCGTGACTGCGGCGAGCGCGGGTTGAACGACCGCGGCACCCGGACCCGGCCGAGCGGTTCGACGGCGACCGGGAAGTCGGTCAGGGACAGCCTGCGAACCTGCCTGTCCGCGGTGAGCATCACCGGCCGCGGGCCGTCGGCGGCATTCGCGGCGGCGGCGGCGTCGGCGTCGAGCACGACAGCGAGCCCGCTGCGCCGCCCGGCGGGCACCCGCACGATGTCCCCGGTCCGCAGCCGGGCGAGCGCCGCCGCGGATTCGGCCCGCCGGCGCGCCGAACCCTCCCGCGACAGCGCGGCCTCCCGCTCAGCAATCTCCCGGCGCAACCGGTCGTACTCGCCGATGTCACCCTTGTCGCAGCTCAACGCCTCACGCTTCGCGTCGATCGCCTCGGTGTTGCGCTGCACCGCCCGGGCCAGGCCCACCACGGCCCGGTCGGCCTGAAACTGCGCGAACGACGACTCCAGCACGGTGCGTGCCCGCTCCCGCCCGAGCCTGCCGACCAGGTTGACGGCCATGTTGTACGACGGCCGGAACGACGAGCGCAGCGGATAGGTCCGCGTGGAGGCCAGCCCCGCGAGCGCGAGCGGATCCAGCCCCGGCTGCCACAGGACGACCGCGTGGCCCTCCACGTCGATGCCGCGCCGCCCGGCGCGGCCCGTCAGCTGGGTGTACTCCCCCGGGGTGATGTCCACGCGGCTCTCGCCGTTGAACTTCGTCAGCCGCTCCAGCACGACGGTGCGGGCGGGCATGTTGATGCCGAGCGCCAGGGTCTCCGTGGCGAAGACCACCCGGACCAGCCCCTGGACGAACAGCTCCTCCACGATCTCCTTGAAGGTTGGCAGCATGCCGGCGTGGTGGGATGCGATGCCGCGTTCCAGCCCCTCCAGCCACGCCCAGTAGTCGAGCACGGCGAGGTCGGTCTCGGGGATCCCGGCGGTGCGTTCCCGGACCAGGGTCCGGATCCGCTGCTGCTCCGCGGGGCCGACGAGCCGCAGACCCGCACGCACGCAGGAGGTGACCGCCGCATCGCAGCCGGCCCGGCTGAACACGAAGACGATCGCCGGGAGCAGGCCGTCGCGGTCGAGCCGTTCGACGACCTCCGGCCGGCCCGGCACCCACGTCCGCCGGCGCGCGCCGGGCGCCGGGCGACCGCGGCCGACTGCGGGAGAGCCCCCCGACAGCGCCCGGCTCTCCTCGCGGGCCAGCCGCAGCAGGTCCGGGTTCACCACTCGTCCACCGACCGCCGTCGGACCACCACGGGCCGCGGGGATGGCTGCCACGGGCGCCTGGCCGGCACCCCCATTGCGGCCACGGTCGCCACCGCGACCACCCTGGGTGGCCCGGCCCCGTTCGCCGTTGCGGTTGCCGCCCCGCCCCCGTCCGCGGTCCCGGTCGCCGCCGCGCTCCCGGTCGCCGACGGCGGCGCGCCGGGTGCCGGTTACCTCGAATCCGGCTTCGACCCCGGCGTTCCACCTCGACCGGACGAGATCATCGTCCAGGGTGGCACGGAGTGCCGCGGATCCGCCCGGCGGCGGCGTACCGGCAGTGTCCTCGAGGAACAGGTCGTACAGGGTGCGGTCAGCGAGCACATGCTGCCACAGCGGAACGGGACGATGATCGCTGACGATGACCCGGGTATGGCCGCACACCGTGACCAGCCACTCGGCGAACTCCTCGGCGTTGCTCACCGTTGCGGACAGGGAGACCAGCCGGACCTGCGCCGGCAGATGGATGATGACCTCCTCCCACACGGCGCCGCGCTGGCGGTCAGCGAGGTAGTGCACCTCGTCCATGACGACGTAGCCGAGGTCGTCCAGCCGGCCGTTGTCGACCGGGCCGGCGTAGAGCATGTTGCGTAGGACCTCGGTGGTCATCACCACGATCGGGGCGTCGCCGTTGCGGGAGGTGTCCCCGGTCAGCAGGCCGACCGAGACGGCGCCGTAGCGGGAGACGAGATCGGCGTACTTCTGGTTCGACAGCGCCTTGATCGGCGTCGTGTAGAAGCAACGCGTCCCGGTGCGCAGGGCGAGATGGGCGGCGAACTCGCCGACGACCGTCTTACCCGCTCCCGTCGGGGCCGCGACGAGCACCCCTTCACCGGCAGCCAGCGCCGCGACCGCCTCGAACTGGAACGGGTCGAGTCCGAAGGGGAGGCCAGCGGCGAACTCCACAAGAATCTCGGGCGTGGAGGACACATCAGCCACCCTACGGGACGCGACGGCCGGCAGCCGACCGGTTCATGCCGGTCCCGACCGGCCGGGAAGAACCTACGAGCGTCAGGTGATGTCGCCGTGGGTGACGTCGGTGCTTGGGGAGACGGGGGCCGTCCCCGCGCCGACGGGTGTTGACGACCCGGTGCCGGCAGGGTTCACCGTGCCGGGCGGGTTCACCGTGCCGGGCGACGTGGCCGTCGCCGCGGAGGCCGCGGGGCGGGGCGGGGCGTCGTCGAAGTCCAGCGGGGAGGTCTCGTCGTCGTCCAGGTCGGCATACGGGGAGGTGTCCCCGCGGCGGGCCACCCGCCGGTCGTTCAGCCACCCGATGATCAGCGCGACCTCGTAGAGGAGCACCATGGGCAGGCCCAGCGCGAGCATGGTGAACGGGTCCTGGCTGGGGGTGACGACCGCGGCGAACACGAACACCAGGAAGATCTCGGGCCGCCGCCAGGAGCGCAGCTTGGCGGTGCTGACGATCCCGGCCAGATTCAGCATCGTGACGAGCAGCGGAACCTCGAACGACAGTCCGAAGATCAGCAGCATCGCCTGGACGTAGCTGAGGTACCGGTTGCCGTCCAGGACGCTGACCAGCCCGTTGCCGCCGAAGCCGAGCAGCAGGCCCAGCCCGGTCGACAACGTCAGGTAGGCGAAGACCGCGCCGGTGGCGAACAGGACGAGGGAGACACCGACGAAGGTCAGTGACCAGCGCCGCTCATGACGGTGCAGACCAGGGGTGATGAAGGACCAGAGTTGGTACAGCCACACCGGCGAGGAGACCACCACCGCGGCGATCATGGAGATCTTCAGGCGGATGGTGAACGCGTCGAGGATGCCGAAGAAGTACAGGGTGCAGTCGTTCGCCGCCAGGCCGTCCGGGCTGAACCGCTTGCTCGCCGGCAGGTCGCAGTATGGCGCCTTGAGCCAGTCGAAGATGCGCGGCTCGAAGATGAAACAGACGACACCGGCGATCGCGAACGCGAGGAGCGCGATGGCGACGCGGTTGCGCAGCTCACGCAGATGCTCGGTGAGCGGCATGCGACTGTCCTCGACAGTGCGCGTGCGGCGGTGGTTCACCGAGGCGACGAGCCTTCGCGGCGTGGGCAACCCTGGCACGTCGGCGGCTCCTGGTCGAGAGGAAGGAGGAAGGGGCGCCGGCGGACGCCCGACAGGCCGTGGAACCGCCGTGAGGTCAGCCCCGGTCGGCGGCCGACGCGGTGCCGTTCACGGACGAGGCGGAGACCTGACCGGGCGCGACGGCCTGCGGCTGGGCCACCGGCGGCTGGGCCTCGATCGGCAACGGGGCCGGCTGCGCCGCGAGCGCGGGCTGGTCATCCTCGCGCAGGCCCTTCGTCTCGGCCTTGAAGATGCGCAGCGAACGACCGAAGGAACGCGCGGCGTCGGGAAGCTTCTTCGACCCGAATAGCACCAGAACGACGAGAGCGATGATGATGATTTCGGTGGTGCCCAGGTTTGGCATGGTCGGCGTCCTCCGATGAGCGCGGTACCGAGCCCGGTCCGACGACCGGTGCGATCGATGCTACGTCCGCCAGCCTAGGAGGGGATAGACGGCGTGCGGGTATCCCGGAGATGACGGATGCGCAACGAAGTCAGCCTGCACGATAGCTCGTAGCACTCGGCGGGGAAAGCGTGTCCACAACGACGCCGGAAACCCAAATCATCACCGACCGCTACCTCGTCAAGCCGGAAGTCCCAAATTGTGGCGACACAACGCCATATGGCACGATCGACGTCACGCGACGGTCGCTCCCGGCAGACCACACGGGGACCACGGATCCGGTCAGGCGAGGATCCGGTCAGGACGTGCGTTCGGCGAGCCGCGCACTGACCTCGGCGTGGTCGAGCCGCGCCGCGAGCGCCGCGGTGTCCGAGGCCAGGGCCGAGACCCGCGCGGACAGCTCCGTCGTGACGGCCCGCACCGCGCGCATCTTCTGCCACACCCGCCACGCACTGAGCGCCAGCAGGGCAAGCGCGCCGACGATGAGGACGAGGTAGAGGAGCGCCCAGAACATACCGATCACCCTACTCGGCGGTCGGCGTGAGCCCGTAGGCGAGCAGGGCCCGGCGGGCCAAGGCGTGCACCTCCTCGGCGAGCGCCGGCGGCTCGACCACCCGCACGTCGGCCCCGAGGCCGAGGACCAGCCGGTGCAGCCAGAAGGTCTCCCCGGCGTACAGCGTGACCTCGAGCCGTCCACCGGGCAGCTCGCGCATCCCGGTGACCGGGTAGTAGTCGGCCACCCACCGGGCCGGGGACGCCAGCTCCAGCACGACCCGCACGTCAGCCGGGCCGGGCCGGTAGATCCCCTCCCTGGTGTCGCGGGACACCGTGCCCGGCGGCGGAACCGCCGGGGCGTCGAGGATCGTCACCCCGCCCGGCCCGTCGATGCGGTCCAGCCGGAACAGCCGCACCGCCTCCGCCCGGTGGCACCATCCCTCCAGGTACCAGCGGCCGTCCTGGACCAGCACCCGCATCGGGTCGACCTCGCGCTCGGTCAGCTCGTCGCGGGACCACACCAGGTAACGCAGATGCACCCGCCGGCGGTCCCGCAGCGCCCGCTGCACCACCGCGAGGACCTCGTCGTGGACGTCGAGGGTGACGCGTACCTGGCCGACGGCGGCGGTGCCGGCGGTGCCGACCGCCTCCTCCAACTTCTCCAGCGCCCGATCCAGGGCCTCGCGGCCGGCGAGGCCGGGCACGTCGGCGAGCGCGCGGGCTGCGACGATCAGGGCGGTCGCCTCGTCGACCGACAGCCGCAGCGGCCGGTCGAGGGTCTGCGGATCGACGATGGTGATCTGATCGCCGGAGTAGCTCAGGTCGATGAGGTCCCCGGGCGCGCCGCCGGGCAGGCCGCAGACGAACAGCAGGTCGAGGTCGTCGCGCAGCTGGCGGGGGGTGACCCCGAAGGCCGCGGCCGCCTCGGTCAGGGAGATCCCGGGATGCGCCCGCAACCAGGGGACGAGCGCGAGCAGCCGGCTCAGCCGGTCGGTGGCGGCACTCACCGCGTGCCCGGGGCGGGCGGTGGACGATGAGCCGGGGCGGGCGCCGCACGGCGGATCATCGGGCGCTCACCGGACGTTCGTCGCGGCGCACCCCCGCAGGTGGGGACGCCACGTCGCGGGCGGCGGTGTCCGCGAGCGTGGCGGCGGTGCCCGTGAGGGCCGCCCGGAGCCGACCGACCACAGCCGCGCGCAGCTCGGGTGGGTCGACGACGACGACGTCCGGACCCGATCCGACGATCCACCGGGCGAGCTGTTCGGTGTCGGCGAAGTCCATCTCCAGCAGATCCATGCCCGGCGGTGGATTCGTATCCGGCGACGGGCGGGCGTACCGCCGCAGCGCGTGCGCGCTGCCCCGGCGGACCGCCAGCGTGGCGGTCCGGAAGCGGTCCGGGGGGGCCTGCGCCGAGACCATCGCCCGCAGGTCGACCCCTGGCGGGACCTGGACCGCGCCGGCCGGTCCGACCATGCGCACCGGGCCGGTGAACCGGGACAGCCGGAACACCCGGGCCGCACCACGGTGCAGGTCGTGCCCGGCAAGGTACCACCGCCCCCGCCACGACAGCACCCCCCAGGGCTCGACGTGCCGGTCGGCGGAGTCCATCTCACCGACCTTCCGGTACGGGAAGCGGATGGTCCGACCGGCCTGGACCGCCGCGAGGCACTGCTCGAAGGCCGGCTCGGTCGCATCGACCCGCGGTTCGAAGCCGTCGAGCGCGCCGAGCCCGCCACCGCTCACCGCGGCCCCGCCCGCGGCGAGCTTGCGCAGGGCGCTGGCGGCCGGCCCGGCGAGCGCCGTGCTCGACCACAGCGAGCCGGCGACGGCCAGGGCCGCGGCCTCGTCCGGTTCCAGGGCGATGTCGGGCAGCGCGTAGTCGCCGCGGCGGATGCGGTAGCCGGTCTCGTTGCTGAACGCCGAGTCAGCGCCGGTCTCCAAGGGGATGCCGATCTCCCGCAGATACGCCTTGTCCCGCTCGAACATCCGCCGGAAGGCGTCCTGCTCCTCCTCGGTGCGCCCGGGCTCGTAGCCCTCCACCAGCTCGCCGATCTGGGACACGGTGAGGAAGCGCGATGTCGCCATCAGGCACATCGTCAGGTTGAGGAGCCGCTCCACCCGTCGCCGGGACACACCCGTAAAGGGTAGCCGCCGGAGTTCACCGGGCACGCACCACCCCATCCCCGCCGCTGGCGCACCGGTCCCACCGGTCCCACCGGGCCCACCGGGCCACCCGCGGCCGGGCCGGGTGAAGGCCCGTGGGCTACGGCTGGCCGGCGCCGGCCCCAACACCCGGCGTGGCGCCGTCGACCGCGATCAGGTCCACCACGAACACCAGGGTGTCGTCGGCGAGGATCGTCGGCGGACGTCCCCCCACCGGGCCGTACCCGAGGTCCGGCGGGATGATGATCTGGCGGCGGCCGCCGACGCGCATCCCGTCGATGCCCTGCCCGAAGCCGGCGATCGTGCCGTCCAGCGGGAAGGTCGCCGGCTGGCCCCCCGCCCAGCTGCTGTCGAACTCCTTGCCGTCGCGCCAGAGCACGCCCACGTACCGGACCGTGACGGTGCTGGTGGCGGAGGCGAGCGCGCCGTGACCGGTCACGAGATCGGTGGTGACCAGCGTGGCCGGCGCCGTCCCCCGGCCCGCCGCGGAGATCGGCTTGCGGCTCAGGTCGGTGGCACCCGCGACCGCGGGGACCCGCCCGGAGGTATCGTCGGCGGCCGTCCGGGAGGGCACCGGCGCCGCCCTGGTGCCGTCGGGGGCGTCGGAGGCGCCGCAGCCGACCAGGAGCGGGGCGAGCAGCACGGCACCCGCGAGCAGGTGCCGGCGGGTGGCGGACGGCCGACGGCCGCTGCCACGCGAGCCGGGACGGGCTGACGCGAAGGGCAGGACGACGCCGGCGCGTCGCGGCACGAACATCACAGGGGCTCGAGTCCTCACATACTGGCGATGAGCTTGTCGACCCGATCATCAACGGAACGGAACGGGTCCTTGCACAGGACCGTACGCTGGGCCTGATCATTGAGCTTCAGGTGGACCCAGTCGACCGTGAAGTCCCGGCGTTTCTCCTGGGCACGCTTGATGAACTCGCCGCGCAGCCGGGCGCGGGTGGTCTGCGGGGGGCGTGACTTGGCCTCGAAGACGTCGAGATCACGGGTGACGCGCTCGACCAGACCAGCCCGTTCCATCCGGTAGTACAGGCCCCGGTCGCGGTGGATGTCGTGGTATTTCAGGTCGAGCTCGGCGACCCGCGGCGAGGCCAGCGACAGCCCGTGCTTGTACCGGAAACGCTCGATGAGCACGTACTTCGTCACCCAGTCGATCTCACGGGCGACGAGCTCGAGGTCGTCGGTCTCGATCGCGAGCAGGGTACGGCCCCACAGGTCGAGCACCCGCTTGGCGACCTCGTCCCCGTCCCCGCCGCGGCGCTCCACGAACTCGACCGCCTTGGAGTGGTACTCCCGCTGGATGTCCAGCGCGCTGACCTCACGTCCGTTGGCCAGCTTGATCCTGCGCTGGCAGGTCATGTCGTGGCTGACCTCGCGAATCGCCCGGATCGGGTTCTCCAGGGTCATGTCCCGCAGCATCACACCGGCCTCGATCATGCGCAGCACCAGGTCGGTCGCCCCGAGCTTGAGCAGCATGGTCGTCTCGCTCATGTTCGAGTCGCCGACGATCACGTGCAGCCGCCGGAACCGCTCGGCGTCGGCGTGCGGCTCGTCACGGGTGTTGATGATCGGCCGGGACCGGGTGGTCGCCGAGGACACCGACTCCCAGATGTGCTCGGCGCGCTGGGAGATGCAGTACACCGCGCCCCGCGGGGTCTGCAGCACCTTGCCCGCGCCGCACAGGATCTGCCGGCTGACCAGGAACGGCACCAGCACGTCCGCGAGCTTCGAGAACTCGCCGTGCCGACCGACGAGGTAGTTCTCGTGACAGCCGTAGCTGTTGCCGGCGGAGTCGGTGTTGTTCTTGAACAGATGGATGTCGCCGGCGATGCCCTCCTCGCGCAGCCGTCGTTCGGCCTCGACGAGCAGGCCCTCGAGGATGCGTTCCCCGGCCTTGTCGTGGGTGACCAGGTCGGGCACGGAGTCGCATTCCGGGGTGGCGTACTCCGGATGGCTACCGACATCCAGGTAGAGACGGGCGCCGTTCTTGAGGAACACGTTGCTGCTGCGTCCCCATGACACGACACGACGGAACAGGTACCGTGCCACCTCGTCCGGGGACAGCCGTCGCTGCCCCCGGAACACGCAGGTGACGCCGTACTCGTTCTCCAGTCCGAAGATGCGGCGGTCCACGTCTGTGACCCTATGCTCGGATGCCGCCTCGGCGCGCCGGGACGCTCGGGCCGGATGTCAGCCTGATGCGGATTCGCCCCTCCTGTGGACGGACAGGCCGACCGACAACCGCTAGGCCCAGCCCGACGACGAACCAGCCGGCGAGGACCAGCACCGGGCGGCCACCCCCGGCACCGTCGAAGTAGGCCGTCGAGCGCAGCAGCGTGGCACCCGCCCCCGGCGGCGCAAACTGGCCGATGTCGCCCCAGGGCCGTGGCAGCATCTCCGGGGCGGAGGCCGCCCCCGACAGGGCGGCACCGGCGACCAGAACCAGCACCGCGGCGACGAGACCCGGCACGCCCGCGACCGCCCCGAGTCCCAGGACCGGCCCGGCGACGGCCAGCGCCAGCAACGTCACGACCGCCATCGTCGTCAGGAACTCCCCGGGTAGGACGTCCAACGCCCCCTGCAGCGCGACGGCCCCGGCGAAGCCGGAGAGCACCGCGAGCGCGGCGAGCCCGGCGAGCCGGATCACCCGCGACCCCACCATCCGCGCCAGCAGCACGCCGGCCGCGGTGATCACCAGCGTCAACGGGAGGTAACCGGCCGCCAGCCCGCCGCCGGCCTGGTCCCGTGGCGCGTTGGCCACCACGTCGACCACCGGGATCTCCAGACCTGGCATGAACACCCGGATGCCCCGAGTCAGCGCCTCGGTGACCGCCGGACTCGCTGCGGAGGCGACCCGCAGGGTCAGGCCGTTGCCGCCGATGACGATCGCGGCGTAGGCGTCACGCTCGCGCAGCGCACGGTCGGCGGCGGCCACCGTCGGCACCGTGCGCACCGTGAGGGCGCCCGGCTCCACCCGGCTGATCTGGTCGGCGAGCGCGGTCGCCGCGGGTGCCGGGCCCACGGTGAGGATCGGCAGGTCCCGGGGACGCAGGCTGGTGACGGACGTTCCGTACAGCCAGACCAGGACGCCCATCAGCAGGGCCATGCCGACGGTGATGACGGCGATCAGCCGGACACCGTGCGTGCCGAGCCCGTCGACGCCGCCGAACCGGGCCCACGCCCGTCCGGCCGGATCGGCCGGATCGGGCAGGCCGGTCTCGCCCGAGGCCGGCGGGGGCGACGGCGCCGAGTGTCCCGGCTCGGGGCGCCGCCCCGGAAGAGGATCATGTTCGCCGCCGCCACGATGCCGTTCCCCGGTCACCACAGGAGGACTCCGACGGTCCGGTCGACGTGCGCCGGGTCCACCGCGCCCTCCCAGGCCGCCGCCACCCTCGGCAGTGGTTGCCTCACCGTGTCCTCCCTCCGTCCGGCGACACCCGCCAGGCTGCTACAAGGAGTAGCGTGACGCCTTCATGCTGTCGGGGCTTGTCCGGCGGCGTGTCGCGGCCGGCATGTCCGGGTGAATCCGCCGGTCCGCGGCGGTTCCGGACACCAGGTGGTCGACGGACCATGGGCGGGACAGGCGGATCGGGCGGGAAGGCTCCCCGGCGGGAAGGATGGCGACATGGCAACCGGAACGAACGACGCGGCGTCCCATCGAACACGACATGACGGCGAAGACAGGGCCCGGCTGCGGGCGCAGGCCGTCCGCGGCCGCGGCGGGCTGCCGCTCACGGTCCTCGCCCCGGCCGCGAAGGACCCGCCGCGCGGCGGCTTGGTCGTCGTCCAGGACGCCCGAGGCATCACGCCGTACCTGGTCTCCGTCTGCGACCGGCTCGCCGCCGCCGGCTGGCTCACCGTGGCCCCGCACCTGTATCACCGCGACGGGCTGGACGAGGTGGACCCGGCCGACGGCTGGGCCGCGGCCACGTCGACGATGGGCACCCTGTCCGGCGCGGGCATCGACGCCGACATCGACGCGGCGCTCGGGCACCTCCTCGCCGCGGGCTTCCCCGCCGAGCGGAGCGCGATCATCGGCTTCTGCATGGGTGGCACGGTCGCGCTGCACACCGCCACCCGGCACACCCTCGCCGCGGCGGTGTCGTTCTACGGCGGCGGGATCAGCACACCGTACTGGCCCGGCATCCCCGCCCTGGTGGAGGCGGCACCGTCGTTGCGCGGGCCGTGGCTCGGCCTCTACGGCGAGGAAGACGCCCTGATCTCCACCGACGAGATCGCCGCCCTACGAGCCGCGGCCGCACGCTCGGGCGCCCCGACGGAGCTGGTCAGCTACGCCGGGGCCGGCCACGCCTTCCACAGCGACGACCGGGAGGCGCTCTACCGCCCGGTCGCCGCGGCCGACGGCTGGTCACGGGCACTCGCCTTCCTCGACCGGCACGTTCGCCCCCGCTGAGGCGCCCGGCCGGCCAATCGAAGATCGTCACCATCGACCTCACGAGCATCACCCATCTGGCGTCCAGAGATCACGGTGGGCGCACGCGAGAGATCGGCGGCGGATGAGGGCGGCGGTGCGCGCCAGGTACGGCCCACCGGAGGTGGTGGGAATCCAGGAGGTCGACAAGCCCGCGGCCGGCGGCGGTCCGGGCCCCGGACGGTGCCGCGGCTAGGCTGCTCTGATGCCACGTCATAGCTGATGCCACGTCATAGCTAGCGACAGCTGGCGCGGCTCAGCGTAAGTCTGCTCTGCTGGCAGCGTAACGGTTGGAGTATGGGGACCGGGATCGTGGATGCGTCTGGGCACACTCGTGCGGACCGGCTCGGCGGCGGCCGTGGTGGTCGCCACCGGCGCGCGTACCCAGTTCGGCCGGATTGCGCTCGGGCTGGGCGAACGGCACGAGGAGACCCAGTTCCAGATGGGGCTGCGCCGGTTCTCCGGGCTACTGGCCCGGGTCGCCGGCGTGCTCACCGGCTCGATCTTCGTCATCAACCTGGTGCTGGCCCGGCCGCTGATAGACGCGTTGTTGTTCTCGCTGGCCATCGCGGTGGGCAGCACCCTGCGCCGTCGACGAGCGCGGGCGGCCGCGAGCAGGCTGTCGTGGTGCGGGCGGACCACGGACCCGGTCATACCCTAGTGCAGGTAGGACGAGGGCCGGTGAGGATTGTCCGCCCATCGCGTCGGTAGGCTGCCGACCATGGCGGAGCTGAGTGACGTCGAGCTGGACGCGCTGGTCGAGAGTGCCGTCGTCGACGCCTATGGTGAGGACGAACAGATCACGGCGTTTCATGCCGTGATCGGGGACAGCCTCGCCGTTCCCTTCCGGGCCACCGTACTGGGCGTGGAAGTGACAGTGATGGGGATCGATCTGTTGCCTGGAAGCGGTATCGTCGCAGTCTGCGCCCGGGGGAGGTATCGCCAGGCGATAGGGATTCTGGACCTGCTGCTGCCCGACCCTCCTCCGGGTGGGGCGGAATGGATCGAGGCCTACCGGCGCTGGGCGCTCTGACGGCGAAATGACAAGATCAGGTAGAAGATGTCCACGTACCAGTACTACGAGTTCCTGGCCGTCGACCGGCCTCTGGACGCACGGCAGCAGGACGAGGTCCGTGCGCTGTCCACCCGGGCCAGGATCACCGCCACCAGTTTCACCAACGAATACCACTGGGGTGACTTCCGTGGTGATCCCCGGAAGATGGTGGAGCGGTTCTACGACGCCCATCTCTATCTTGCCAACTGGGGCACCCACCGGGTGATGCTCCGCCTGCCCCGTGCCCTTCTCGATCTCAAGGTCGCCGAGCAGTACTGCGCCGATCCGCATGTGACCGCCTGGACCACCGGAGAGCATCTCGTCCTCGATCTGAGTAGCGAGGACGAGGGCGGGGACTGGGTGGAGGGCGCCGAGGACTCGTTGTCGGCGATCGTCGGTGTCCGTGCCGAACTCGCCGCCGGTGATCTGCGGCCTCTTTATCTGGCCTGGCTGGCGGCTTACGGGGTGTGGGAACGCGACGAGGAGGCCTTCGACGACGAGGAGGACGATCTCGAGCCGCCGGTGCCCGCCGGGCTGGGTTCCCTGACCGCACCGCAGCGGGCTCTGGTGGATTTCCTCCGTCTCGACGCCGATCTGCTTGCCGCCGCGGCCCAGGCGAGTCCGCCTGCGGCCCAGGCCAGGGAAGATCCCCACGCACTGGCCAGGTGGATCAAGGATCTTCCCTCCGGTGACAAGGAGAAACTCCTGCTCCAGGTCACACAGGGCCATGGGGCCCGGGTCCAGATGGAAGTGCTACGGCGCTTTCGTGGCGAGCCCGATCCCCTCCGGGATGGCCGTCCCCGCCGCACGGTCGCCCAACTGCTGGACGCCGCCGCGGACATCCGCCAGGAACGCCGGCGGCACGCCGAGGCTGCTCGTGCCGAGCAGGACGCCCGCGATGCCCAGGCGCGGGCGCTGGCTCGGGAGAAACGGCTGGACGCTCTGGCCCGTGATGGTGACACGGCCTGGGGGCGCGTTGACGCGCTGATCGACACCCGCAGGCAGAGCGACTACGACGCGGCCGTCGACCTTCTTGGGGATCTGCAGGCGCTGGCCTCACGTTCCGGCACCACCGTGGAGTTTGCCCGACGGTTCACGCTCCTGCGCCAAGTACATCTCCGGAAGCCCAGCCTGATCGCCCGTTTCGACCGTGCCGGCCTCGGTGCCGTCACGACCGGGCAGTGACCCGTCCTCAGGTCTCCGCGGTTGATCTGCCGGCGACCCGACACTGATCCGAGGCGGGGGCGCCCGTCCGGTTTCCCTGGAGGAATTGCCAAGACTTGTGGATGGTGATCGCTAGGCGGCTTGGGTCACGGGTGGGGTGGTGGGTCGTTCGATGAGCTGGCCGCCCTCGAACACGGCGCCGGAGGTCATCACCTGCCGCGGCTGGGCGTGACCGTCACGGACGACCAGCCGGCGGCCGCGTTCGTCACGCTGGTCAGCGAGTTCCGCGATGTAGGCGTCGACCTCGGCTTCCAGGGCGGCGGCGAGCATCCGCCGGGCACCTTCCCGCACGATCTCGTCGATCAGCGACGGGCTGCTCACCGGACCATCGGCGGGCGTGCCGTCTTCGGGGACTACCGTGAGCACGGGCGTGCCTTCCAGACCGACGCGCCAACGTCGGTCTGACTGAGACCTCAACCTCGATCACCGGGAAGGTACGCCCTCCCCAGCCGATCCACAGGTCTCAACCATTGCTCGTTCCCTATCCGCATGTCGGTCAACAGCGAAGTGATTGAACAGCGGGCAGCGTCCCACCATGTAATACCGGTCATCGTGGACGTGTCGTTCCCGCTACCCGAGCGCACCACTCAACGGCGGATGTCCGGGCTGGCGCTCGGGGCCATGGTCTGCCGGCTTCGACCACTGGTGTCATCCCGGGTCGTGACCCGCGCCCCGTGCATGGACGTTCCCCGCCGTGGCCGCACGTTTCCGCTGGCAGACGGCCTGTTTATGTGATCGGGGATGGTGATCGTGGGGCCGGGGATGGTGGGGTGGCGGTTCGGGTTGCGCCCGGTTCTGCCCACTGGTCACTGTGACTATTGGTGTGACCTGGGATTTCGTCCAACCTTTTGCTAGTCGTCAAGTTCGCACAATACGAACCGGGCGATGCCCGCAGTGCGCCACCAGGCGTGCGAAGTCCTTCGGCCGGCGACGGGCGTACGTCCGCTCCACGGGGCCGTACCCACCCGCCGGCCCGGTGCTCGGTGAGCACGGCGGGCAGCTCGACATCCAGGCCGAATTTCTCCGTCAACCCGGGCTACCCGGCCGTCTGCGGGGTGGTCGCCAGCCCGCGGTGTGGTCCTGGCTGGGGATGGCCGCCGCCCACCTCGCAGACGAACGTCCACAAGCCGGCCGCCATCCATCGGCGCGGGCTGGATAAACTCGTCCGGGTGGAAGGGGCGTACCTGTGTATCCATGCCACAGCTGCACGGGTCGCGAGCTGTGCGTCGCGCCGTATGCTGGTCCTGGCTGCAGTGCGCCGGAGACGCCAGCGAGGAGGTCTCGTCCATGAGCACTCCAGGGATCGGCCATCCGTTGTACCCGCCGCTGCGCCCCACGGTCACCGTCGAGGAGCTCCTGGCCACGAGAGGTACCCAACCCATCCGCTCGCTCGACGACCTGGCCGCTGACACCTTCGATTCCGACGAGGAGCTCGACGAGTTCCTCGCGTTCACCTACGCCGAGCGTCGTCGCGACGTCGCCTGAGCCGTCGCCGTGCAGCCCGTCGTCCTTGACACCGACATCGTGTCCCTGAGTCACAAGCGCAGGCTCAGCAGGCCCGTGGCAACCCGCCTGATCGGCCGCCGGCCGCTGATCACCTTCGTGACCTTCGGTGAGCTCACCAAGTGGACCGATCCGCGAGACTGGGGTAGTCGTCGACGTCAGGAACTCGCCGACTGGCTTTCAGGAATCCCTGTACTACCCGGAGATGAAGCCGTCGCTGCCACCTGGGGCGTACTCTCCGCAGCCGCCACCCGGGCCGGACAGCCCCGTCCAGTCAACGACATGTGGATCGCGGCGTGCTGCCTCACCCACAATCTGCCGCTCGCCACCTTGAACCCGAAGGACTGCATGTACTTCAGGGATCATCATGGTCTACGGATTCTTGGCGAGGAGTAACCGCTGCTTCCGAACGGCGGGCCCCGGGGTCATGCGGTACGCCGTGGTGGCCGGCTGCGACGTCGCCACCGTGACGACTCAGCCGGGATCGAAGTCCCAGCAGAACACGCAGCGCGCCGGTTTCGACCTCCTCCACACCCGCGCCATCCTCAACGCGCGGCGATGTTGGCGGGCCAGCCCGAGGCTGTCCGGTCAGCCATGGAGAAGACCGGTGGCGGAAATGGCCGGCGCAGGTTGGCGCTGCTAAAAAGAGCCATGACCACGACACCACGAATTCAGCGTAAGTGTTCGGTGATGTCGTGGGAGGGCTCGCCGAATGCCCGGCCGGCGTTGCCGGTCGGGTGCTGTCGGTGAGGCGAGTTAAGGCGCGGGTCCGTCG
>NZ_CDXDOS010000031.1:16296-26219 GCF_978021245.1 Frankia sp. CoBUL1 | reverse complement strand
GCACCCGACCGGCAACGCCGGCCGGGCATTCGGCGAGCCCTCCCACGACATCACCGAACACTTACGAATCTACGAGACGTACGACCTCGTCGATGTACCCCATCGCGACCGTCCTGGACGCTGGGAGGAGATCCTGGGCAGCGCGGTGACGCCATTCCACACTGATGTTCCTCCAGGGCGATTACCCTACTGCGCCTCGATTGAGCGTCGCTGGTTCGATGACATCGCGCTGCTGGATATCGCATGTGATCCGTGCAGGGGTGAACGTAGTCGAAATCTGATCAGCCGGACCAGCGAGGACAATATCGCGATATTCTTCGCTACCGCTGGGACTGAACGGCTTGCCATCGAGGACAAGAAGATTGTTGTCACTCCAGGAATCTTCGTCATCTGGAACAGCATGCAAAAGGTGCGGTTCGAAGTTGTCGAGCACTTCCGCAAAGTTACCCTGGTAATCCCAAGGGTGGCGCTGGAAGAGGTCTTGGAGAGCCCGTGGTTGGAAGCCGACCTCGTGGTGGATGTGAACGCTCCCGCGATTAGGTTGCTGCGCAGCTATGTCGCATCACTTGCCGGCCTCCCGCACGAGGTTCCCGCCCCCACCATAACGGCGGCCCGCAACGCGGCACTGGAGCTGGTGGCCGCGGCGGTGCGCCCCGAGGCCACGTTCACGAGTGCGATCGCTGGGGAAGCGCTGCGGCTCGCAGTGGAACGCTGGATAGCTCGGAACCTTGGCCACCGCGACGTCAGCGCCGCCGCGGCGGCCGCTGCGCAGTGTGTGTCTGTCCGCACGCTGCAGCGCAGCTTCGCCGCGACAGGAAACAGCTACAGCGCCGTCGTCCGCTCCCAGCGACTCGCACGAGCCCGCCGGGACCTGATCGAGGGATCATGCTCCATTCAGGCGATCGCCAGCCGTTGGGGTTTTGCGGACACGAGTCACTTCTGTCGAGAATTCAAACGGCTGTATGGTGCGACGCCGACTTGTTACCGTGATTCGGTCGCCTTACCGTTCGCCCACGTGGGAGATCCCGATTTTCGGGACAATCCGGACGGTGGTACGCAGCCCTCCGGAACCTCCAGAACCGCGTCCCAGACCTACAGGCCGCATGGCTGATCGTGTCGTCCGTCCGTCCGGCACTGGTCCCGGATGTCCAGGACGGGCCGGACTGGCGGCGGGGCAGGTCGGGTCTGGTCGGGTCGGGTCGGATCAGGCGGGGCGAGCGGCCGGTTGGCCCAGCCAGCGTCGCACCAGACCGGTCAGAAGCAGGATCACGGCCGTTCCGACCACTTCAATGATCACATTCGCGAGCAGGTGACTCATCGTGTAGCCTCCCAGGCGTACCGTGTCGCTCCCCGACCCTGATCGGGGCGCGCCAGACCGCCACGAGGCGGGCGGTCTGTACTTCCGGGTGACACGGTGCGGGTCGCAGATGAACAGAAAGTGAGCGATTCCGTTCGGTTGTATGGCCAGAGCGTGAACCCGCTCGTTTGTCGCGGTCCGTGACTGTCCGACGAACCGCCAGGTCAGCCCATGTGGGGGCCTGCTGCGGGGTGGACTCGGCCCGATCCGGCCGAACCCCGATCGGACCAGGTCGATCGGACCAGGTCGGAGGATCGGAGAAGGCGGGGACGCCGTCACCCAGCATCCGCCCGCATTTCACCCTTCGCTACGGTGAAGCCGTGGTCGGGTATGCGTGGATGACGCGAACAGGCCGGGCGCGGAGCCGGCAGACCAATCGTCGTTCGGCGTGGCCTCCGGACCCGGCGGCCTCGCCGGACGGGCTGAACGGACCGGATGGACCGGATGAACCGGACTCGTCTGGCTCGTGGGCCAGGTCGGCGCGTCGATGAACTTCCTCGAGGGAACGGTCCTCGGTCTCGTTCAGGGGCTCACCGAGTTTCTCCCGGTCTCGTCCAGCGCCCACCTGCGCATCGCTGCCGCGCTCGCCGGCTGGGAGGACCCGGGCGCCGCGTTCACCGCCGTGACCCAGATCGGCACCGAGACCGCCGTGCTGATCTACTTCCGCAAGGACATCGCCCGCATCGTGGCGGCGTGGGCGCGCTCGCTCACCCGCCGGGAGATGCGTAAGGACCCCGACGCCCGGACGGGCTGGCTGGTCATCCTCGGCACCCTTCCGATCGGCCTGCTCGGGGTGACGCTGCAGGACGCCATCGAGGGTCCGTTCCGCGACCTGCGGCTGATTGCCACGACGCTGATCGTGCTCGGCCTGATCCTGGGCGGCGCGGACTGGTACGCCTCGAAGGGGCGGCCGCAGGGTCGTCATTCGCCGCTCCGCCCGCGCAAGGTGCTTGAGGACTTGTCGGTGCGTGACGGGCTCCTCTATGGTCTCGCCCAGTCTGCCGCGCTGATTCCCGGCGTCTCCCGGTCCGGTGCGACGATCAGCGGGGGCCTGCTTCTCGGCTACACTCGCGAGGCTGCGGCCCGGTACTCCTTCCTGCTGGCGATGCCGGCGGTGCTGGCGTCCGGGGTCTTCGAGCTGCGTTCCATCGGTGGGAAGGATGCCGACGTCGCCTGGGGCCCGACGATCCTCGCCACGTTCGTGGCGTTCGTCACCGGCTACGCCGCGATCGCATGGTTCCTGCGGTACATCTCGACGCGCAGTTTCGCGCCCTTCGTGCTGTATCGCGTGGGGCTGGGGCTGCTGCTGTTCTCCCTGCTGGTCGGGGGTGCCCTCAGCCCCGACGCCGGTGCCCCCCCGGGCTGAACGGGCGGGGAGCCCCAGGCGCGACCCACGCGCCTACGGCCGTCAACTACGGTGGGGGTCGGCGGTCCGCGTGTGCAGACGGTGGAGGCATCTACGGGACATATCCAAACGAGTCCGAGACCCGCCCGAGGTCGGTCGGGAAACCGATAACGATTCCGCTGCCAAGCCTCCGGCAGCGGCCGCGACGGAGCGTGGAGGGACACCATGGTTCGGCGAGGGGCCGCGGGAGCGCGGCTGTCTCCGGGACGGCTCGACGACCGGAACCCGGCGCCTCCCAGCGATTCCGCGTCCGCCGCCGGGGCCGGGTCCGGACCCATCGCGATCGGTCGATCCGCCGCCGGGTTGACCGCCGCCGAGGTCGCCGAACGCCTCGCGGACGGCCGCGTCAACGACGTGCCGGTCCGCTCCAGTCGCTCGCTGCGCGACATCATCCGTGCGAACGTCCTCACCCGGATCAACGCGATCATCGGTGTTCTACTGGTCTTCGTCGCCATCGTCGGTCCATTCCAGGATGCCCTGTTCGGCGGCGTGATCATCGTGAACACCCTGGTCGGCTTGTTCCAGGAGCTGCGGGCGAAGCGCACCCTGGACCGGCTCGCCGTGGTGGGGGAGTCCCGGCCCGTCGTGCGGCGTGACGGTGTCACCCGCGAGCTCCCCGCCGCCGAGATCGTGCTGGACGACGTGATTGAGCTCGGCGCCGGCGACAAGATTCCCGTCGATGGTCTGGTCCTGGCGGCCGATCACCTGGAGGTCGACGAGTCGCTGCTCACCGGCGAGGCGGATCCGGTGCACAAGCAGCCCGGTGACATCGTCATGTCGGGCAGCTTCGTCGTCGCGGGGTCGGGGGCGTTCCGGGCGACCCGGGTTGGCCGCGAAGCCTACGCGGCCCGGCTCGCCGAGGAGGCGAGCCGGTTCACCCTGGTGCGCTCCGAGCTGCGGGGCGGCATCAGCACCATTCTGCGGGTCGTTACCTGGATGATTATTCCGGCCGGCATCGCGCTGATCGTCAGCCAGGTGGTCGTTAACGACGACGACCTGCCCGAGGCCATCCGCCGGATGGTCGCCGGACTCGTGCCGATGGTGCCGGAGGGCCTGGTGTTGCTTACGTCGGTCGCCTTCGCGGTCGGCGTGGTACGGCTGGGCCGGCGGCAGTGCCTGGTGCAGGAACTGCCCGCGATCGAGGGGCTGGCCCGCGTCGACGTCGTCTGTTTGGACAAGACCGGCACCCTCACCGAGGCTGCGATGGACGTCGTGGAGCTGCGGATCGTCGAGCCGGGCACCCTCGTGCCGAGCGTGCTCGGCGCCCTCGGCGCGGCCGACAGCCGGCCGAATCCGAGCATGCAGGCGATCATCGATGCCTATCCCGCCCCGCAGGGCTGGCAGGTGCGGGCGGACGCGCCGTTCTCCTCGGCGCGCAAGTGGAGCGGCGCGACCCTCGCCGCCGTGGGCGGGACCGAGGGCACCTGGCTGCTCGGCGCGCCCGACGTGCTGCTGGCGGCCGGTGACCGGGTGCTCGCCACCGTGGACGAGTACGGGGCGCAGGGCCTGCGGGTGCTGCTGCTCGCCCGGTTCGGCGCGTCGCTGGCGGACGCGCTGGTGGACCCGGCGACGGTGCCGGCCGGCGTCGTCCCGGTGGCGCTCGTGGTCATCGCCCAGCGGCTGCGGGCGGATGCCCCGGATACCCTGCGGTACTTCGCCGAGCAGAACGTCGCCGCCAAGATTCTCTCGGGGGACAATGCGCTGTCGGTCGGCGCGGTCGCCCGCACGCTGGGGCTGCCCGGCGCCGACGATCCCGTTGACGCCCGCACGCTGCCGACCGACCGGGCCGCGCTCGCCGACGCCCTGGAGAGCCACTCGATCTTCGGGCGGGTCAGCCCGCAGCAGAAGCGGGAGATGGTCGCGGCGTTGCAGTCGCGGGGGCACATCGTCGCGATGACCGGCGACGGCGTCAACGACGTCCTGGCGCTCAAGGACGCCGACATCGGCGTGTCGATGGGATCCGGCAGTCAGGCGACCCGCGCGGTCGCCCAGATCGTGCTGCTGAACAACAGCTTCGCGACCTTGCCGTCGGTGGTCTCCGAGGGGCGGAGAGTAATCGGCAACATCGAACGGGTCGCGAACCTGTTTCTGACCAAGACCGTCTACTCGGTCCTGCTCGCGATCGTGGTTGTGATCACGCAGGTGCCGTACCCGTTCCTCCCTCGGCATCTCACGCTCGTCGGGTCGCTGACGATCGGCATCCCGTCGTTCTTCCTGGCGCTGGCACCGAACACCGAACGGGCGCAGCCGGACTTCGTCGGTCGGGTGCTGCGCTTCGCCCTTCCCGCCGGGTTGCTCGCCGCCGCGGCGACGATGACGTCCTACCTGCTGTCCCGGTCGCACTTCTATGGTCATGACCTGGACGCCGAAACCTCGATGGCGACGCTGACGCTGTTCGGAGTCGCGCTGTGGGCACTGGCGATCGTCGCCCGTCCGTACACCTGGTGGCGCATCGCACTCGTGCTGACCATGGCGGTCGCGTTCGCGCTGGTCCTGGCCATCCCGTCCGGCCAGGAGTTCTTCCAGCTCTCCCTGGTGGGGACGACCGGGCCGTGGACGGCGGTCGGCATCGCGGCGGCGGCGGCGGTCCTGCTCGAACTCGTGTGGGTGATCACCCGCCATCAACTGACGGCGGTGGCCGCGCGGGTGGACCTGGAAACGGCGCGCCGCCCGTCGGTTCCGCAGAGCAACGTGCGGACCCTGCCCGCGGTGCGTGCCGAGGGTGCTCCTGCCGACGGCCCGCGGTCCGCGGCGGTCGTCCGTCCAGGGGTGGTCGTCCGTCCGGGCGGGCGGTCCGCGGCATCCGGTCCCGACGGCCCGCGGCCGGCGCCGTAGCCGGGGTTTCTCCCCGGCCTGCTTATCCGGAGGTCTCGGCCTCTGCGCTGGTCTCGTCTCCGGGGGTGGGCGAGGTCGTGCGTGAGGTGGTGGCTGTCGAGGTGGTGGCGGCCGCGGACGGCGTGCGCCGGGCTGGGCCGGCGGCGAGCTGGGCGAGGTAGGCGTTGTACGCGTCGAGTTCGGCGTCGACGTCACCAGCGGCGGCGATGCGCCGCTCCCGGGCCCGCGCCTGCCGCTCGTCCAGCCGGGACCACTGGGTGGCCAGCACGATCAGCACGACGAAGGTGGGAATCTCGCCGAACGACCAGGCGATGCCCCCGGCGGTCCGCTGGTCGCTGAGCGGTGAGACGCCCCAGGGCCGGACCAGGCGGTCGTACCAGCCCGAGCCGAGCAGGGCCGACGTGCTCATGATGGTCAGGCCGAGGAAGGCGTGGAACGGGACGACCGCCAGCAGCATCAGGACGCGGCCGGGATGCGGCAGCCGGCGGGGGAGCGGGTCGGTCCCGATCAGCAGCTCGAAGAACAGCACGCCGACCGCCAGGAAGTGCACGTTCATGTACAGGTGGCCGAGATGGTTGTGCATGAGAGTCGACAGCAGCGAGCTGAGGTAGAGCACGTAGAGGCTGCCGGCAAAGTTCGCCGTCACGAGCAGCGGATGGGTCAGGATGCGTACCGGCCAGGACCGCAGCGTCCTCAGCAGCCATTCGCGTGGTCCGGTGCGGTGCGGAGCCGTCGCGGGCCGCATCGCCCGCAGCGCCAGAGTCACCGGCGCGCCGAGCACCAGCGGGAGCGGGGCCAGCATGCTGAGCAGCATGTGCTGGCTCATGTGCACGCTGAGCAGGACCGGCCCGTACAGCCCGAGCCCGCTTGACGTGGCGACCACGACGACGAGCAAGCCGGCGAGCCAGGCAATGGTGCGCCCAAGCGGCCAGTGGGCGCCGCGTGCCCGTAGCCGGCGTAGGCCGGCGAGGTAGAGCAGGGCGGCGGTGACCGCGCCGGCGAGGAAGACCCAGTCGATGTGCCAGTCGGTGGCGAGCCGCGTGGCGGTGACCGGTGGGGGCATCGGGTATCCGAGCAGCGTCTGGGTCGGATCGTCGGGAACGAGTGCGTCGTTCACCGGCGGCGCCGTGCGGGACAGCCCGACGGCCAACCCGACCGTGGCCGTGAGAATGGTGAGCTCCACGCCGGCGATGCGCAGGAAACGAGCGACCGCGGTAGTCCTGTCGGTGCCGGTCTGGTCGGTGGTGCCGGTCTGGTCGGTGGTGCCGGTCTGGTCGGTGGGCGTCGTCACCGTGAGCCCGGCGACGACCCGGCGGCGCACCAGACCACCGAGCGTGACGGCGGCCAGCAGGCCTGCGGCCTTGAGCAGGACCAGCAGGCCGTAGCGGGTCTCCCACAACGGGGTGAAGCCGCCGAGCCGCAGGGCCGCACCGGCGATCCCGCTGATTGCGGTGACGGCCGCAGCCCCGGCCGCGAACCGGCTGTACCGGCGCAGCGCCGGGCCGAACAAGCCCGCCGGCAGCCGCACCGCGGTGAGCAGGCCGAGTAGACCACCCACCCATGCCGTGGCCGCCAATACGTGCACGCCGAGGGCCACCACGGCGATCGCATGATCGCCGGACGTAGCGGCGTGGCCAACCAGGATCGGCGGCACGATGCCGGCGACCGCGACAGCGAGCAGGGCCCCGGTCGCGGTCGTCGTCGTGACCGTACGGCCGATCACCGCGATGACGGCAGCCAGGGCCGCCACGACGAGTAGCGCCCGGCCCTGGGAGGTGGTGGAGACGAAGGAGCGTAGCGAGGAGACATCCAGGACGTCGCCGGCCGGGCGCGCCGAGATCTCGGACAGGGTGAACAGCAGCTCCACGAGGGTGGCCAGCATCCACAGAGCCGCGGTGTTCGCCGCGTACCGGCCGCACCGCCGGGCCGTGGGCGACAGGATGCCCACCCGGGACCCGTTGCCGGCCGCACCGTGTTTCGCCGGAAGAAGGACGGCGGCCGTGAGAAGCCACCCGATCGTCCCCACGGCGGCGATCCTGCCGACCAGACGGGCGAAAGGCAGTGCCCAATAGGTGAGCGTGCCGGACGAAGGCAGACCGGGCAGCCGCAGGGGGCCTGGCCCGAAACCGACGACCAGGGCCAGTGCCACGCATCCGGCCGCGACGGCGACGGGCGCCATCCGTCCGACCGCCGCCGTCCGTCCGCCAGCCGAGGTGGAGCGGCTGGCGGGGATGGTCCTGGTGAGAGCGGCGGTGTGCGGAGGAGCGGCCGGACCCGTGGGCGTGGTGGGGTCTGCGGGCGTGGTGGGGTTGTTCGTTATGGCGGGGTTTTTCCTGGCGGCGGGGGTGTCCATGGGGTCAGCGCGCTCCGGAGTGACGTCGCCGCAGGGCGAACAGGGTACCGCCACCGAGCGTGAGGATACCGGCGATCATGACGGGGAGTATCCAGCCACCGCCATCGTCACTGTCACCGTCACCGCCGGCCCCGTCCGCGGGTCCCGTGACGGCCGCGGACGGGGCCGGCGCGGCACCCGTGGTCGGACTCGCGGTGGCTGCCGGGGCCGGCGTTGTGGTGACCGGAGACGGGGGCGGGGATCCCTCCTGGCCCGCGGACGCCGTGCCGCCGGCAACGGTGAAGGCGAACTCGCCGCCGACCGGGTGACCGTCCTCGGACACGACCCGATAGGCCACCGTGTAGCGACCGTCGCGGAGAGCGGTGAGGCCCTGGTGGACGGTGCCGCCCTCGACGCGGGTGGCACCGGCCGTCACGCCGGCGCCGTCGGCCGCCGTGACGGCGACGTTCGTGTAGCGCGGGGACACCGGCTCGTTGAACGTCAGGATGATCTCATGTGGCGGGGCGGTGAGAGTGCTGTCCGCCACCGGGGTGGTGGTGACCAGGCGTGAATGCGCCGATGCGGGGGTGGCCAGTCCGAGTAGGAGCGCCGCCGGGACGAGCGCCGCTACGAGGCCAAGCGCCACAACCAGGCTGATCGCCGCGGCAAGGCTGGTGGGCCCCGTGCCGCCCGTACCACCGGTGGCGTGGGCGGCACCGGTGAGGTCGGCGAACCGGGTGCCGCCCCTCCCCGGGACTGCCGTGCGCCGTCTCTCAGTCAGCCTCGCCTCTGGTCGCACCCAGCAGATTCTACGCGCCGTAGAAACGTGACCACCGCGTCCGATCCAAGATAATCAACAATGTTGACGTCCTCCCGCGGCGCGTATCTTCCGCTCACTGTTTTCGCTGCCGTTGCTGCTGACGACCGGCCTCGGCTCATCGGCCGAGGCCGGTGGCGGGCCGGCGGTCAGCAGCCGCCGTCGTGGTCCACCGGAGCCGGCCGTGGATGATCGGGAAGGACGATCGGCGCGACGAGCACGGTGTCATGGCCGTCCGCGGTGGTCACGAGCGCGGGCCAGAGGCCGTCGTTGACGCAGTTCTTCGCGAATTCGCTGGCCCGGGCCGGGGGAGAGGCCAGGGACACGAATCGGCCCTCGGTCGTCGCGAGGAGCAGGTGCGCGCCGATCAGGGAGTGCCGCATTGCCTGTTCCCGGTGCCGCCGGCGGCGCGCCTCAAGGGAGACGTGATCCATCGCTTCCTCGGCCGGAAGATGCCAGCCCGAGGTGTTCACCAGTTCCGCCCGGAGCCGGACCAGGCGATGTGCTCCGGTCTCCCCGGTCTGATGTACCCAGGTCTGCAGTCCGGCGCTCAACCGCAGCTCTCCCTGCACGGCCCAGCTGTCCCAGGTGATGCGGGTCGGTTCCGCCTCGCCGTGGCCGCTCACGGTCTCCACCCGCCGACCGGAGGGGGCGCTGAACCGGACGGTGTGGGGCGGTCCGAGTCCCGCCGAGACGCCACCGCTCGCCGGACCGGCCAGCTCCCATGGATTTGGCCGTGGCGCGCTCAGGCGGGGCAGCCAGTTCCGCCGCGGCCCCGCGGCCGTCGGTACCGCGCTGCCGGGAGGCGCCGCCAACAGGTCTGTGACCGTCACCACATCGTCGACCTGGCGCGGGACGAACTCGTCCCAGCCGCGGGGCTCGGCATCTCCCGCAGGCCGGCAGCCTGGTGGAAAGCGGCCCCCGTCCCCGGGGTCACGATCCACGAAACGGACCGTCATCTGCAGGTAGCGCACCCGGACCCGCAGCGTGACGTCGGGGATGGCGGCGGGGCCGCACTCCAGGAGACACTCCGCGTGGGCGTGCGAACGCTCCCCCGGGTGGGCGAGGGCATAGCACGGTGGGGTCAGCACCCCGATCCGCCGGTCCGAGCCGCGCGTGATGGCGCGGTCGGGACGGATGGGCTCCTCGCGGTAGATCTCGGCGTCCGCGATCGCCG
>NZ_CDXDOS010000031.1:5002-15609 GCF_978021245.1 Frankia sp. CoBUL1 | reverse complement strand
CGGCGATCGCCTCCCCGGCGTGAACCAGCACGGCATCTCCGGGATGGGCGTCAACCAGGGCGATGCCCACCTCCTCCGTTCCGGCGGGAGTGCGGACGACGGCGAGGGCTCCGGGCAAGAGGCGGATGACCTCCGCCTCGATGGTCTCCTCCGACCGGGCGATGCGCCCGGCCGCCTCACATACCGGCGCGGCCGGACCGGGATGGACCGAGGCCAGCTCAGCCTCCATCGCGGCCGGTCGGCCCACGCTCGTGCCGGCGGCCATGCCGACGGTTTTGACGGTGGTCCTGGTCGTGGTCGACGCGGCTGACCTGCCGTGAGCGACTGGGCCGGAGGGGTGGCGCCGGGCATCCCCCGACTCGGCGTGCCTGGTGCCGACCTGTGCGTTCTCGCCGTCCATCGTCGTAACCATCCTCGGGAAGGCTGGCTTCGCCGCAACCGTACGACTCAGAGCCTGATCACACCACACAGCTACGACGACTACACGACGTATCGATGCCGGTGTCCGAAACATCAACCTGCCGGGACGTCTTCCCCCGGCTCCATCCCCGGACGGGCAGGGAGCGGTGGCGCGGAACGGGCATCCGGGGCACGGGCGGATCGGGCAGCATGGACGGTGTGAGGGACGGTGCGCGACAGCAGGCGGCGGGTGGCGGGGGCGAGGCGTTCGACCGGCTCTGCTCGCTGGTCGCGGCCGGCGGGGTCGCGGTGGTAACCGGTGCGGGGCTCTCCACCGACTCCGGTATTCCGGACTACCGGGGTCCGAACGGGGCACTGCGCCGTCACACCCCGATGACGTACCAGGAGTTCACCGATGATCCCGCGGCCCGGCACCGCTACTGGGCCCGCAGCCATGCCGGGTGGCGGCGGGTGGCCCGGGCGGAGCCGAACCCGGGCCACCGGGCACTGGCCCGGTTGGAGCAGGACGGCCTGGTGACCGGCGTCGTGACGCAGAACGTTGACGGCCTGCACCAGCGCGCCGGCTCACGGCGCGTCATCGATTTGCACGGCAGGCTGTCGCGCGTGCTGTGTCGCGGCTGCGGCGACGTGAGCCCTCGCCTCGAGCTCGACCAGCGTCTGCGGGCGGTCAATCCCGGATTCCATGTCGGCGCCGCGCAGACCAACCCGGACGGCGATGTCACGCTCCCCGACGACATGGTCGCCGCCTTCGTCATGGTGGGCTGCCGCCGGTGTGGCGGTGACGAGCTGGAACCGGACGTGGTGTTCTTCGGCGCGACCGTGCCGCGGCCGCGTGTCGCGGAGGCGTTCCGGCTGGTCGAGGGGGCCAGGGCGCTGCTGATCCTCGGGTCGTCGCTGACGGTGATGTCCGGCTACCGGTTCGTGCTCCGTGCGGCGGAGCTCGACATCCCGGTCGCGATCGTCAACCAGGGTCCGACTCGGGGGGACAGCCGCGCGGCCGTCCGAGTCGACGCGCCTCTGGGCCTGCTGCTTCCCCGTCTCGCCGCCGCCGTGACGCCCCCGTCCGCCCGTTCTCCCGTCCCGCCCGGGCCGTTACCCGCTATGCGCTCGCTCGCATTCCCGGGGGACTACCCCCGGGAGCTGTGAGGATGGGGAGGATGCGATCGGTTTCCCATGCCTACCCGGGCGACCTCACGTTCCGCCGTGCGACCGAGGCCGACGTCGCGGCGATCGTCGAGCTCGTCGAGTCCGCGTACCGGGGGGAGTCCAGTCGCGCGGGGTGGACCACCGAGGCCGACCTGCTCGCCGGGCGGCGCACCGACGCCGCCGCGGTCGGCGCGGCACTGGCGGCGCTGGACAGTGTGGTGCTGCTCGTGCAGGACCCGGACGGAGCCCTCCTCGGCTGCTGCCACGTGGAACGACGGGTCGAGCCACCGGCCCGGTCGGGGCACGCGGCGACCGAGGTGACCCGGTCGGGGTATGCCACCCACGGGCAGGCTGACGCGGAGCGGTGTGGCCCGGATGCATCACCGTTGATCGGGTCCTACTTCGGCATGTTCGCGGTAAGCCCGACCCGCCAGGGCAACGGGCTCGGCGACACCCTGCTGCGGCTCGCCGAACGGCACGCCGTGACGGCCTGCTCCGCGGCCTGGATGGACCTGCTGGTCATCGCCCAACGGGCCGAGCTGATCGCCTGGTATCAGCGGCGCGGATACGTCCTGACCACCAGAACGAGCCCGTTCCCCTACGACGACGAACGGTTCGGCCGGCCGCTGCGACCGGATCTCTACTTCGTCGTCCTCCGCAAGAGGTTCGGCGACCGCCCGGGGTTCAGCGACCGCCCGGGGTTCAGCGACCGCCCGGGGTTCAGCGACCGCTGAGCGTGCCGGACCGTCCGTGCCGGACCGTCAGCGTGTCTCCGGCGAGGTCGACGACCACCGCGGAACCGTCGTCGACCTCACCGGCGATCATTTCCCGCCCGAGCCGGGTCTCCACCTCGCGTTGCAGGTAGCGGCGCAGCGGGCGGGCGCCATGGACCGGGTCGTAGCCCTGACGGGCGATGAACATCCGGGCCGGCTCGGTGATGTCCAGGGTGATGCGCCGATCCGCCAATCGGGCCCGCAGATCGTCCACCAGCAGCTCGACGATCCGCTCGATCTCGGGCAGGGTCAGCGGGGAGAACAGCACGACCTCGTCGAGCTGGTGGAGGAACTCGGGCCGGAACGCCCGGCGCAGGTCGGCCGTGATCCGAACGCGGACCTCGGGCCCGGCTGTCCCATCGGCGTCCGGACCGCCGGTGAGCCGTTCGGACCCCACACCGGAGGTCAGGATGACGACGGTGTCACGGAAGTCGACGGTGCGTCCCCGGGCGTCGGTGAGCCGACCGTCGCTCAGGACCTGCAGCAGGATGTTGAGGACGTCGGCGTGTGCCTTCTCGATCTCGTCGAACAGCACCACCGCGTAGGGCTTGCGTCGTACCGCCTCGGTGAGCTGCCCGCCCTCGACGAGCCCGGTCTGGCCGGGTGGGGCGCCCAGCAGCCGGCCGACGCTGTGCCGCTCCTGGTACTCGCCCAGGTCGATGCGGATCAGGCTGTCCTCGGAGTCGAACAGGGCCGTCGCCAGGGCCCGGGCCAACTCGGTCTTCCCGATCCCCATCGGCCCGAGGAAGAGGAATGACCCGATCGGGCGGCGCGGGTTCCCGATGCCCGCGCGGGCCCGGAGCACCGTGTCGGCGACGAGCCGCACCGCCTCGTCCTGTCCGACGACCCGGGCGCGCAGGACCTGGTCGAGGCGTCGCAGCTTCTCCCGTTCCCCCTCGAGGAGCCGGGCCACCGGGATCCCCGTCCAGCGGGAGACCAGATCGGCGATCTCGTCGGCGGTCACCATCTCGCGCAGCAACCGGTGGCCGCCCCGCTGGGGGGTGAGCCGTTCGGACTCGTCGGCGAGCCGCCGGTCCAGTTCGGGCAGGCGGGTGTGGCGCAGCTCCGCCGCGGTCCCCAGGTCGTGTGCCCGTTCGGCATCCTCGGCCCGCCGCCGGGCCTGTTCGATCTCCTCCCGCAGCCCCCGGACCCGCCGAATGGCCTGGCGTTCGGCCTCCCACCGCGCGCGCATCGTGTTCGCCGCGGCCCGCACGTCGGCGAGTTCCCCACGGAGCTGGTCCAGGCGGGCGATGCTCGCCGGATCGGATTCCTGCGCGAGTGCGGCCTCCTCGATCTCCAGCCGGACCACCCTACGGGTGATCTCGTCGAGGCCGGTCGGCATCGAGTCGATGTCGGTGCGCAGCATGGCGCCCGCCTCGTCGACGAGGTCGATCGCCTTGTCCGGCAGGAAACGGTCGCTGATGTACCGATGGGACAGCACCGCCGCCGAGACCAGGGCCGCGTCGGCGATCCGAA
This sequence comes from Frankia sp. CoBUL1, assembly GCF_978021245.1. Taxonomy (NCBI): domain Bacteria; kingdom Bacillati; phylum Actinomycetota; class Actinomycetes; order Frankiales; family Frankiaceae; genus Frankia; species Frankia sp. CoBUL1. Next base: position 11,794 of record NZ_CDXDOS010000031.1, on the reverse strand, counting down.
CCCCGTGGAAGATCTCCAGCCGTCCTCGCAGCCCGCGCAGGATGGAGATGGTGTCCGCCACCGATGGTTCGTTGATTATGACGGTCTGGAACCGGCGTGCGAACGCGGGGTCGGACTCGATCTGCCGGCGGTACTCCTCGAGTGTCGTCGTCCCGATCAGGTGCAGGTCGCCGCGGATCAGCAGCGGCTTGAGCACGTTGCCGGCATCCGTCTTCCCTTCGGCGGCACCCGCCCCCAGGACGGCGTGCAGTTCGTCGACGAACAGCAGGATCCGCCCCTCGGATGCCTTGACCTGGGCCATGACCGCCTTGAGTCGTTCCTCGAACGCGCCGCGGTGCGCCGTCCCGGCCGCCAGCGCGCCCAGGTCGAGCTGGAACACCCTCCTGTTCCGCAGGCTGTCCGGAACCTCCCCGCGGAAGATCCGGTCGGCGAGGCCCTCGACGATCGCGGTCTTGCCGACTCCGGGGTCGCCGAGCAGCACGGGATTGTTCTTCGTCCGGCGGGACAGGATCTGGATCACTCGGCGGATCTCGGTGTCCCGCCCGATCAGGGGGTCGAGGCGGCCGTTGCGGGCGTCGACGACGAGGTCGCGTCCGTACTTCTCCAGCGCGTCGTCCGTGGCCGTCGGCGAGGCGGAGAGGATGCGCCGGTCTCCGCGCACCCGGGTCAGCGCGATGAGCAGCCGTTCCCGGGTCAGACCCTGCTCGTGCAGGATCCGGCCGGCCGGTGTCGTGGGTCCCTCCTCGAGCAGGGCCAGCAGCAGGTGTTCGACCGAGATGTACTCGTCGCCGAGGCGGTGTGTCTCCCGTTCGGCGGCGTCGAGGGCCCTGGACAGCCGCTGCGTCATGTACACTTCGCCCGGTCGGACCCCCGGTCCGGACACCCGCGGTCTGCGCTCCAGCTCCGTCTCCACCGCACCGGTGAGGGCGGGTGGGGTACCACCCGATGCGACCATGAGGCGCGGGACCAGCCCGTCCGGCTGCTCGACAAGCGCGGCGAGCAGATGTTCCCCGTCGACCTCGGTGTGGCCGAATCGCATCGCCCTGGTCTGGGCCGCCTTCAGCGCGTCCTGGGCGCCCTCGGTCAGCTTGGTCAACTTCATCGGTGCTCCTCGCCGGGGCCGTCGCGGCCGGGGCCGTCGCGATGGCCGCGGATGCGCTGTTCGAGTTCGTCGATGCGGTCGCGCAGGTCCAGCACGACGCCGGTGGCCGTATAGGTAATGCCGAGGTCGCGGCGCAGCCGTTCGATACGCACCGCCCGCCCGACCGCGCGGATCGGCAGCCACCACTGCCCCGCCTGGTCGACGCGCACGTCGAGCAGGCCGAGGGCGACCAACCGGCGGACGATGTCCGGACCCAGCCGGGTGAGCAGGCAGAAGGAGTCCAGTCCGAGAAGATCCAGACCGGGTTCGACGCCGCCCGGGTGGGTGATCCGGGTGACCGGGACGGTCGGGCCGGGATCGCTTCCGACGGCCCATCCCACGATTACCTCCTGCTGATGGATACCTCTTGCTGATGGGCCGATCCGGTGCTCCCCGCCCGCATGGGAGATGTGGAGGGCCGGTCCGGAGGAGCGCACCGCCCGTGCGGCGGAGACCTGGCCTGGGCGCGGGTACGGTCGAGTCAGATCATCTCCGGGTAGTGGTCCGATTACCCATGTGACCGTAGGTCGGACCCGAGGGCGTTCGCAACCAGAGGTGACGACTCAACGACGGATAGGTGTGGTCTCCGGGGATGGCCGCGCTTGCCAGGCGCCTGCGGGCACGACGTCCGATTTCCGCCAGCATGCGAGGCGGGACTCGTCGAGAGTGGGTGGAGTGATGACGGACCGGAGCCGCTACGAGGCGTTGCGTAGCCAGAACACGCGCTTCGATGGCGCGTTCTTCTTCGCCGTCACCACCACCGGCATCTACTGCCGCCCGAGTTGTCCAGCCATCACGCCGAAGCGGGAGGACGTCCGGTTCTTTCCGACGGTACCGGGTCGAGGACGGGCAGGTGTGGTCGATCCTGGCATTGCGCGGCCAGGGTGTGCAGTTCGGTGGCGTTCTCGAACGTCAGCATCCAGGGGGTAGCAGCGGCGTCCGAGCGTCCAGCCGGGACGGTCCCAGTGGTTGCCGAGTCGGTCCAGGCTGGCGAAGCGGTGCCAGTCGTCAACGACTGAGCCCGTGGTGCGCGAGGTGGTCAACCTCGCTGCCAGCGACACCGCTAGGGACGGCTCGCGGGCAGCAGCGGCGCGGTGCGCAGCAGCGCCAGCAGCGGGCGGACCTCGTCGGGCACCGGCTCGGAGAACGTCCGCACCGCGTGTTCCCCAGGCCGATCGATCTCCAGGGTGTAGACAAACCGGTCCGCGCCGACGTCGCGCTGCTCCCGGGCTTCGGTGGAACCCCGGACCTCGGTGGAATCTACCTGACCGGCATCCGCGGCGTCCGTTGTGGCCGCGAGATCGCTGCGGCGCACCGCTCCGCGGACCAGACGGCGCAGGTTCTCGGCCTCCTGTTCACTGAGATCGGCCGTATCCAGACCGCGGCGCACACTGCGCCCGAGAAGCCCACCGGAACGCTCCAGCACGACCCGTACACGTTCCGCGGTGCGCGCCATAAGCCAGATTGTGCGCCGTCAGCCGTCAGCCGTCAGCCGTCACACGCGCCGGGCGTACATGATGACGGCGACGCCGAGCAGGCAGATCGCGGCTCCGGCGAGGTCGTAGCGGTCGGGCCGGAAGCCGTCGACGGCCACGCCCCAGAGCAGGGAACCGGCGACGAAGACCCCGCCGTAGGCGGCGAGGATCCGGCCGAAGTGCGCGTCCGGCTGGAGGGTCGCGACGAAGCCGTAGGTGGCCAGGAACCCGATCCCGAGCCCCACCCAGACCGGTCCGCGGTGCTCGCGCACGCCCTGCCACACGAGCCAGGCACCACCGATCTCCATGACCGCGGCTACCACGAACAGCAGCAGAGACCGGACGACGCCCACGTGCGTCACGATAGTCAGTATCCTCCCGGCATCGTCATCCTTCCGGCATCGCTCTGCGGCCTCGGAATCCTGTGGCCGAAATCTCGTCGTTACCGCGCCCGTGTTTTCACCCTGCCCGCACCGCGTAGTGTCGCATGGGTACACCGCTCTTTTTCGATGGTTTCCGATGGTAGGACGTCCTGCGATCCCCCGGTGGGGAGGGGTGCTCGGTATGAATGTCGTACGGGATCCGGAACTGATTACCGGCGGGCCGATGCGGCGGCTCGAACCGGATTCGGTGGACGGTCTCGCTCCGCATCGTTTTCCTGGCGCGTTCGGGGAGAACACCTCGCCCGCGGCGGGTGAACTCGACGACGGCGGCATCCGACTGCTCGCCCCCGATGGTTCGCTGGTCGCCGATTCTCGGTTCTCGGTGCTCGCCGACCACGAGCTGCGCATGGAGTTCTACACCTCCATGGTCCTGGCCCGCCGGCTGGACGAGGAGGCCACGGCCCTGCAACGTCAGGGTGAGCTGGTCCTGTGGATCCCGCTGCGGGGGCAGGAGGCTGCGCAGGTCGGATCCGCCGCGGCCGCGCGTCCCCGGGATTACCTGTTCCCCAGTTACCGGGAACACGCGGTCGCCTGGCACCGCGGTGTCCCGGTGGTCGAGGTGATTCGGCTGCTGCGGGGAGTGAGCCACGATGGCTGGGACACGCACCGTCACAATATGGCTAATTACACGATTGTTCTGGCGGCCCAGACGCTGCACGCCGTCGGTTTCGGGATGGGGGTGCTCCTTGACGGTGCCGCCGGCACCGGTGCCGGCACCGGCGACACTGGCGATACCGGCGGCACCGGCGGCACCGATACCGACATGGCGGTGATGGTGTATCTCGGTGACGGTGCGATGAGTCAGGGTGATGCCAACGAGGCATTCGTGTGGGCGGCGAGTTTCGGTGCGCCCGTCGTCTTCTTCTGCCAGAATAATCAGTGGGCGATTTCCACGCCGAGCCGGCGGCAGTCCCCGGTGCGGTTGGCCCGCCGGGCCGACGGGTTCGGCTTCCCCGGCCTGCGCGTCGATGGTAACGACGTGCTCGCGGTGCACGCGGTGACCACTTGGGCGCTCGACCATGCGCGCAGCGGTCGCGGCCCGGTGCTCATCGAGGCCAACACCTACCGGATGGCCTCGCACACCACCTCCGACGACGCGACTCGGTACCAGCCGCCGGACGAGATCAACGCCTGGCAGGCCCGGGATCCCATCGAGCGCCTCCGTCGGCTGCTCGCCACCGAGGTCGAGGCCGGCTGGTTCGACGAGGTCCGCCGGCGGGCCGACGTCGCCGCGGCCGATCTGCGTCGGGACACCCTTGCCCTCGACCCGCCGGACCCCTCCTCGATGCTCGACCATGTCGCCGCGGAGGAGACGGCCGATCAGCGCCGGCAACGGGAGTGGTTCGCCGCGTACCGCGACTCGTTCCTCTGAGGATGATCTGAGGATGACGGGACTCGTTTCTCTGCGGGTGGCGGTCATATCCTCGCCGGGTAAGGGAAGGACGTTCCGCCACCAGCGGCGAGGAGCTCCCCATGCGGCCGACCCCGCAGACCCCGCAGACCGTAGCGAACCGGGAGACCGGGGTGATTGAGGCGGTCGGCCCGGAGGCAGGCATCGGGACGCTCCTGTCGACGGATCCGGCCACCGGCGCGGTGGTCGCGAGCTTCCCGGTGATGGAGCCGGCCCAGGTGCGGGCGACCGTGGCGTCCGCCCGGTCGGCGGCGGGCTGGTGGGCGGGGCTCGCGGCGGCACGGCGGCGCGACCATCTGCTGCGCTGGGCGGCGCACCTCGTCCGTCACGAGACCGAGCTGATCGACCTCCTGCACGCCGAGAACGGCAAGACCGCCGCCGATGCCCGCATCGAGCTGCTGCTGACGTTGGAACACATCCGCTGGGCGGCCCGCAACGCCGCCCGCGTGCTGCGGACCCGTCGGGTATCGCCCGGCCCGTTCCTGGCGAACCACACCGGACGGATCGAGTACCGCCCGTTCGGGGTCGTCGGGGTGATCGGGCCGTGGAACTATCCGCTGTTCACCCCGAGCGGTTCGATCGCGTATGCCCTGGCAACCGGTAACACGGTGGTCTTCAAGCCCAGCGAGTACACCCCGGCGGTGGGCGCGTACCTGGTCGCGGCGTTCGCCGCGGCGAATCCGGACGCGCCGGCCGGGGTCCTGACCATGGTCACCGGCTTCGGTCCGACCGGTGCCGCTCTGTGTACCGCCGGGGTCGACAAGATTGCCTTTACCGGTTCGCCCGCGACCGGCCGCCGGGTCATGGCGGCCTGCGCGTCGTCCCTCGTCCCGGTGGTGATCGAATGCGGCGGCAAGGACCCGCTGATCGTCGCTGACGACGCCGACGTGGCCGCCGCCGCGCGGGCAGCGGTCTGGGGGGCGATGTCCAACGCCGGCCAGACCTGTGCCGGGGTCGAGCGGATCTACGTGACCGAGGCGGTCGCCGCGCCCTTTCTCGCCGCACTGCGCCGCGAGCTCGACGGGGTTCGTCCCGGCGCCGACCGCGACGCATCTTACGGTCCGATGACGATGCCCGGCCAGGCGGCGATCGTGCGCCGCCACGTGGCCGACGCGCTGGCCCGCGGCGCGACCGCCCTGATCGGCGGGACGGAGTCGGTGGAGGACACCTTCATCGAACCGGTCGTGCTGGTCGACGTGCCGGAGGGCAGCCCTGCCGTGCAGGAGGAGACCTTCGGGCCGGTCGCCACCGTCCGGACCGTCGCCGACGTCGACGAGGCCGTCACGCTGGCCAACGGCACCCCGTACGCGCTCGGTGCGACGGTCTTCTCCCGGTCCCGGGGAGACGAGATCGCCAGCCGGCTCGACGCCGGGATGGTGTCCGTCAACGCGGTGCTGGCGTTTGCCGGGATGCCCGCCCTGCCCTTCGGGGGCAGCGGCGAAAGCGGGTTCGGTCGGGTGCACGGCGCGGAGGGGCTGCGCGAGTTCGTCCGCCCCCGCTCGGTCGCCACCCTGCGGATGCACGTGCCGGGAGCGACCCTGACCACGTTCCGCCGGGCGCCGGGTGCGCTCGCCGTCGCCGCGGTGGCGGCGCGGCTCCGGCACGGCGGCCGGGTGGGGCGGGTGGCCGGGCGGGTCAGGCCCCTCGGCGGGCACGTCGGGCCGGACGAGGGATTCCGTCCCGGCAGGCTCCGGCTCCGGCTCCGAAAACCATCCGGAAGTCGCCCAGACGGACGGTGAGCCGAGGCCGGTGCCCGGTGAGGAAACCCAGCTGGCCCTCCGCCGCCGGGTCCCATCGTGATCGGTGCAGGGCGAGATTGGAACCTCCCCGCCCGCGGCAGGCGCTCACGGAAGCGCCCCGGTGGCATCGGGTCGCCGCGGGCGGGGAGGGATCGGGTGGGGGCGCCTCGGGGAAGGGACGGCCCCGGTCTCAGGGGCCGCCGGCCCGACGGCAGGGCACCACCCGGTAGCCGGCGATACCGGTCAGGGTGCGGGCGTGTTCGTCGGCGAGCCGGGCCGTGGGCCAGCCGGTCAGGGTTTCGACCGGATTTTCCTCGCCGTCGAGCACCAAGATCGAGTAGTTCGTCGGCGTCCCGTCCCGCACGGGAATCCAGTTCGCTGCGGGCCGGCGCGTCGGCAGGGCCCGGGAGGGGGCACGCGACAGGTTGTGCCCCCTCCCGGTATAGATGGCCGCCCGCTGCCCGCCCGGCGATCCGCCGCCGATGGTCGGCGATCCGGCACGGGGGCGGCCACCTTCGGCGGCAGCAGCCAACAACCCGCGGGGAGAGCCCGTCAGCGTCACGAATCCTCCCTGTCCTCCGAA
>NZ_CDXDOS010000031.1:0-4701 GCF_978021245.1 Frankia sp. CoBUL1 | reverse complement strand
TCGCCTCGTCGAGGCGTGGCAGGCCGCCGCACTGGAGCAGGCCCTGACCGAGCTGAACATCCCAATGTCCTCGCTCCCTGGACTACTGCCGCCCGAGTGGCGGACAGTGGACCCGACACGGGAGGTGAGACCAACGGACAGGCGACAGCTCTTCGAGGGCGTGGGCGGGCTCACCGCCGCAGCGGTACTCGCAGCCACGTCCGACGTGCGCGACCAGCTCGACGGCGCCCGGCCGCAGGCGTTCACGGTGACCGAGCTGGAGCTCCAGCTCGCCGACCTTCGGCGCGACCGATGGTCGGTCGCGCCCGCCGTGTTGTTCCCGCCCGCGTTCGATGCGTGGCAGCAGGTTGAGGCGATGCTCAACCGCCGGGTGCTCCTGCCTGCCGCGCGCAGGCTGACCCTGATGGCCGGCCATTTCGCGGTCGAGCTCGCCACGGTCGCGCGGTTCGGCGGTGATGACCGGCTCGGCCGCCGTTTCGCCGATATCGGTCAGGAGCATGCCACGGCAGCCCGGGACCCCCTGCTGGCCGGCGACATCGCCGGGCTGCAGTCCTGGATCGCCATGGACGCCGACCACTGGTCAGTGGCTGCGGACCATGCCGCCCACGGTAGGCAGACAGCGCACCCGTCGCAGCATGCGCGCCTTGCCGGCTACGAGGCCGCCGCCGCCGCAGAGGCAGGCGATCATCGGCGGGCGGCCGAAGCGGCGACCGTGATGCGCGCCGGGATGGCTGCGGGCCGCCGCAACCCGAAGCCGTGGAATGACCCCGATGAGGAGCTCTACGTCGCGCTCGTCGCGGCGGCCACGCCGGGAGCCGGCCGGATTGCGATCCACCACGGGGGGCGCGCGGCCGACGCGTTCGTTGCGACCCGGGCCCATCAGGGGGTCGGGCTCGGTCGCCTCGCGGTCGCCCGCGGGCATCTCGATGGCGACCGCCCCGATCCCGAGGCGGCGGCGGCCTCCGCCATCGCCGCGTTGGATGCGGTGGCGGAGGCGCCGAACATGCCGGTGCAGCAGCGTGCCCGTATGCTGCACCAACAGCTCTCCCCATGGCCGTCGGAGCCGCTGGTGCAGGAGCTGGGCCGCCGGGTTGCCGCCGTCTGAGCCCGCGCCGAGTGGTTACAGATCCGGTACGTCTGGTTCCGTCCAGACCGTGCCACGGTTAGCCTCCCCAGCGTGGTCTGGAACAAGCGCGGGAACACCGGCGGCGGCGCCTCGTCCGGCAGCGGGGGCACGAAGCGTGGCGGGTCGGGAAGGACTCCGCTCAACGACGGTGAAAGATCAACAAACCTCAGCTGCCCCCCTTTGCCACAGGTAGTGCCCCCGACGGCACGGCTTCCCGCCCGTTCCGGTGTGGAGCCTGCCGGATCCGCCGGCCGGGGGGCGGACCGGTCCGCATCGTGGCGACATACCGGCCATACCCCCTAACTGGTCGGCGCCCACCGAAGAGGGCATCTAGGTTGGGTCGGGTCAGCACGGAACCTGGGAGGTCTCATGGCGCTACGTCGCGGACTTGCCGTTTCAGTGATGATCGGTACGCTCACCCTGATGGGCGGGATCGCCGGAACAGCCTCCGCTGCCTCATCCACCTCCGGCGCGCCGGCGCTGGGCATCGCCAACGCCGCGGCGGTGGTCCGATCGGCGGGGTACACGCCGATCGTCCTCGGCGGTTATGACCGGAGCAACGATCTCAGCGTGATCGTCGGACTGCTGTCGACATCCGGGGACGGGCATCCGCAGCGGGCGTTCTTCTTCCATCGTGGCCGGCTCATCGGCTACGACTTGCCGCAGCCGAGCGCCACGATCCGCTGGATCTGGTCCACCGACCGGGTCGTCGCCCTCCAGTACGATCTCTACCGGCCAAGCGACCCGATGTGCTGCCCGACAGCGGGTGGTGCGACCGTGCGTTACCAGTGGAACGGTTCATCGGTGGTCCCGCTCGATCCGGTCCCGACCGCGAACGTGTCCGCCGCGAAAAGCCGCCGGTGATCCGCGATCGGTGATCCCCGGTCCATGATCCGCCATGGACCGGGACCGGGGTCGGGGCCGTCGCCGGGTGCGCCGCCGGGGATTCATCGCCCCGCGCCTTCGCTGCCCCGCCCGGACAGGGGCCGGCCAGGGGATGGCTGCGACGCGGGGTCGTCCGGCCCGGCTCAGTGCCCCTCGGCGGCCTCGACGAGTTCGGTGAGCACGCCTCCGAGACCCTTGGGATGGATGAACGCGATCCGGCTGCCGGCGGTGCCGTGCACCGGAGTCTTGTTGACCAGATCGAATCCGGTCATGGTCAGGGCCGCCAGGGCGCTGTCGATGTCGGCGACGCCGTAGGCGATGTGGTGGATGCCCGGCCCCCGCTTGGCCAGGAACTTCCCGATCGGGCTGTCCTCGCGCAGCGGTTCCAGCAGCTGGACGTGGGAGTTCCCGGTCTTGCCGCTGTGGACCAGCAGCATCGCTTCGCGCACCCCTTGGCGCTCGTTCTCCTCCTGGTGCACGACCTTCAGACCGAATGCCTCCTCATAACGGGGGATGGCCTCGGTGAGGGAAGCCACCGCGATCCCGACGTGGTCGATCCTGGTCAGCACAGCCGTCTCCTCGTTCTGCCGGCCCGCGATCGGGGCCTGTCCGCCGATGTCCCACCGCCCCTGGCGCGAAGCGATGGGGTCCGCACTGAGCCTGCCGGTTCACGATCCCGGCGTCGACCGATCGGCCCCCGTGACGTGAGTGGAGTCCGCGGACGTGGGGTGACGTGGGCGACCCGAGCCGGGCCCCACTCTGCCCGCTGCCTCGCCAGGGGTCCACGTCGCCGGCGTGGTTGCGGATGCTGTCGTGGGTGGGCGTTGCTCTTCCAGTGTGTTCACGGGGTGGCGGTGTGGAGTTCGGGGCCTCGTCGTGGACTCCGTTCGAGTCTCCGCGGGACAGGCCGTAGAGTCGAGTGTCAACCATTTTAGCCCGAGTCTTCGAGGCACGAACGTAAGGGTTACGGTGTCCACGACGCGTCGCGATCGTTCCGCGTTCCGCGCGGCCCGCGGAAACACCCGTCAGATAGGTGAGGTTGCCGAGCGGGTCGGGCTTTCGCTGCGCGCGGTCCGGTACTACGAGGAAGCCGGACTGCTTACTCCCGCTGGACGTACGCCGGGTGGCTTCCGCCTGTACGACGACGAGGCTGTCGATCGACTGCTGGTCATCAAGAAGATGAAGTCGCTGGGGTTCACGTTGGAGGAGATGCGGTCGCTGTTGTCGGTGCGCGACGAGCTGTCGGATCCGACGATCTCCGAGAGTCGGCGGACCGAACTGCGCGAGCGGCTGCATACCTGGGTCGTGCTGGCTGAGGAGAAGCTGGCCACCCTGCGGCAGCAGGCGGGAGTCGCGGAGGACTTCGTCATCGGCCTGCACGGTGATGCGGATCGGACGGTATGACGGACTCGTGAATCCATGGTCACCTCGTCCGAGATGGGTGCCGGAACCGCCATGAGGGGCCCACGTCCCGAGGTCGGGGCCGTCGGGATCGTCCGATCTCGGCAAGAGATCCGATTTTGCCCGGACGCCCGGTTCGTGCAGGTTGTCTCGTCCGCCCGGGTCCTCCGCTGCGTCAAGGTCATCCGTTTTGTAAAGCTGTCTATTTTGTGGGAGCTACCTGGTTCGCCGGGGTGACCGGGATCCGGGGTGGCGGCCGGCGCTGGGACTCCTGTGGAGCAACCGGAGTCCGCTGGTGACCGACGTCACGGTCGGCGTCGGCCGTGGATTACTAGATCTTTACCGGTCCTGTGTAGCTGCGGGTGGCCGATACTAGAGACGCTTGACACTCGAATACCAGTCGCCATGCTCACGTGATAAGGGTTGAATTGTCCATAACCAGCAGCGCCGGGTCTTCCGCCGATGCCCGTGACGGCCGCTACCGGATCGGTGACGTTGCCACCCTGGTGACCTTGTCCCTGCGTACCGCCCGCTTCTACGAGGATGCCGGCCTGCTCGCGCCGGTAGGCCACACCTCGGGTGGTTTCCCGCTGTACGACGATGACGCACTCGACCGGTTTTTCCTCATCAAGAAGATGAAACCGCTGGGGTTCACACTCGAGGAGATGCGCTCTCTCATCACATTGCGTGAGCGGATCGGCCAGCCCGATCTTGCCCCGGATCATCGCAGGGAACTGCGGGAACGGTTGAGAACCTGGGTTACCCTGGCCGAGGAGAAGCTCGCATCTCTGCAGGAACAGGTGCGTCTCGCCGAGGACTTCATGATTGGGCTGCGGGACGATACCGCCCGGTCGCTGCGGGAAAGCCCGGATCGCCGGGACGTTGCCGATCAAGACGATCTTGGTCCCGGTCGCCTGGACAGCTCGTTCCTCGATTTTCTCGATGATCTCTTCGGGCCCGAGGAGAACTGACCTGGCCCGGCATCACGAGGCACAGCGCCCCCACCGGCCTGGCCGCGGTGGCGTGACCTCATGTCCCGTGGCGGTGGTCGAGCCGCGCTGCTGGAGATCGGTGACGGTCCGGGACTGGGGTTCGTCACCGAACTGCGGCCTTCCCGGGCAGGGACACCCTCCGGCGGTCGGCTCGACACGGGTCGAGGGTCGGCGGGTGCCGCCCGGGTGGACCGGACGATCCGGCGGGGGCGCCACGGGATCCGGGACCGCTCGGGCAGGCGTCGTCGTCCGTATCCCCTTGGGGTTGTTAGCTGTTGTCGAATCGGCGTCTGATAG
>NZ_CDXDOS010000030.1:1517-25917 GCF_978021245.1 Frankia sp. CoBUL1 | reverse complement strand
GACCCGCGCCTTAACTCGCCTCACCGACAGCACCCGACCGGCAACGCCGGCCGGGCATTCGGCGAGCCCTCCCACGACATCACCGAACACTTACGGTTACGAGAACAGGTTTATGGTGACCGACTTTCCACTGAACGGTCTCTGGAGGGGGAAGGTACGGCTGTAGTTGTCCGAGTTGTCGGAACACTGGACGCTGAAGGTGGCACTCGTGCCGGCCACCGGAACCTGCTGGAGGCTGAGGCTGTAGAAGCCGCCGGCGCCGACGCCGGACGAGTCGAACTCGCCGGCCGTCGTGCGGACCGCCACGCCTGCCGCGGCGCTGGCCGGGCACCTGGCGACGCCGCCGATCAAGACATTCGAACTGTTCAAATCCGCGCTCGCGGGAAGGGCCGATGCCAGCGTCAGCGCGCCGGCGGCTCCGGCCGAGGCGAGGAGACCCACGCTCTTACGCATTCTCATGACGAAATAACCTCTCTCAACAGATGCGACCTCTTGCCCGCCGAGGGAAGGTTACCCGACTCCGGAAACGCTATTCGCCGCCGTCGCTATTTTTTGCGCCGAGGCCTCTTCAGTTTTATCGGCGTCTTTCCGGGTAGCCGGGGTGAAATGCCGGGAAAGAACTGTTGACGGGCTCTCTCGAATTCCGGGCCACGAGGCGCGATAGACGCCGGTTTCCACTGGAATATCGTCGTCCAAGCCATCCCCAATCCGATATGTCTAATTATATGGACGGTCTTGTCCCGGGCCGGGAAACGGGCCGGCGCGCCTGGCTGTCACCTCAGCCCGGGTCGGGTGAGTAGCCGGCCGGGTCAGCGGGCCGGCAGCAGCAGCACGAGGTCGTCGCGGTGGACGATCTCACGTTCGTACGACGGTCCGAGTTCCATGGCGAGGTCGGCCGTCGAACGCCCGAGCATCACGGGCAGCTCCGCCGCGTCGAAGGCGACGAGCCCCCGCGCCACGGACCGCCCGTCGGGGTCGACCAGGTCCACCGGGTCCCCGGCGGCGAAGTCCCCCTCCACGCCGGTTATCCCGGCGGGCAGCAGCGACGCCCGCCGCCGTACCACCGCGGCCACCGCCCCGGAGTCCAAGTGCAGCCGGCCCTCGGGGGCGGTCGCGTGCGCCAGCCAGAGCAGGCGGGAGGCCCGACGCGACCCGGTGGGGTGGAAGACGGTGCCGACCTCGTCCCCCCGCAGCACCGGTGCGGCGTTCGCGGCCGAGGTGATGATCGCCGTGACGCCGCCGGAAGCCGCCATCCGGGCCGCCTCGATCTTGGTAGCCATCCCGCCGACCCCGACACCGGCGGTGCCCGTGCCCCGGGCGGTCAGCCCGTCCAGGTCGGTATCCGAACGCACCTCACGCACCATGGTCGCCGGGCCCAGCCTGGGGTTGGCGTCGTACAGGCCGTCCACGTCGGACAGAAGCACCAGCAGGTCCGCCGACACGAGATGGGCGACAATCGCGGCGAGCCGGTCGTTGTCGCCGACCCGGATCTCCTGGGTGGCCACCGCGTCGTTCTCGTTGATGATCGGGATGACGTCGAGCTCGAGCAGCCGGTCGAGCGCGGTCCGGGCGTTACGGTAGTGGGTGCGGCGGATCACATCGGTCGCCGTCAGCAGCACCTGGCCGACCTGGTGACCGGCCCGTCCGAACGCCGCCGCGTAGCTGTGTACGAGCGAGCTCTGGCCGACGCTCGCCGCCGCCTGCTGGGTGGCGAGGTCACGCGGCCGCCGGGCCAGGCCGAGCGGGGCGAGACCCGCGGCGATGGCCCCGGAGGACACCAGCACCAGTTGTTGTCCGGCCCGGGGCAGCACCGCGGCCACCAGCGCCTCAAGCCGGTCGACGTCCAGACCGCCGACGGCCGTCGTCAGCGAGGACGAACCGACCTTGACGACGACCCGGCGCGCGTCGGTCACGAACGGACGCACGCCTTCATCCTTTTTCTTCTCCTCGTACCGCCGGTTCTCCTCGTACCGCCGGGTCGACGACGGCGGCGGCGCGGCGAGCCATCCGTTCGGCCCGGGTCAACCGCACCGAGGTCCGCAACCGGTCGTCGGTCCCGCGCGGTCCGAGGGAGACCGAGGAAGCCGTGTCCCCACCTCGGCCGGGTGACGGTGCCGCACCGGAGGCCGCGGTGCCGGCCGGCCCGCGGCCACCCGGACCGGTCTCGGCGAGCCCGTCGCCACCCGGATGATCATCACCACCCAGCCCACCGTTCCCCAGCCCGCCGCCGCTCAGCGTTGGCTCCCAGTCGAACGTGACCTCGCCGATGGTCACCTCCACTCCCGCGGTGGCGCCGAGGCGAGCGAGCTCCTTCTCCACGCCGAGGCAGGCGAGCCGGTCGGCGAGAAAGCCGATCGCCTCGTCGTTGGTGAAGTCGGTCTGCCGCACCCAGCGCTCGGGCTTCGACCCGGTGATCAGGAAACCGTCGCCGAGGGGGCGCACCGTGAAGTCGGGCTCGTTCACCGCGCGGGGACGCAGCACGATGCGGGTCGCCGCCCGGGCCGGCGCGGCCGCCCGGTGCTGGGCGACGAGGTCGGCCAAGGCCAGGGACAGCGCGTGCACGCCACGTCGGGTCGCGGTACTCACCGCGAAGACCGCGAGGTCACGGGCTCGCAGCTCGGGAGCGACGAGCTCCGCGAGCTCCGCGGCGTCCGGAACGTCGATCTTGTTGAGGACGACCAGCCGGGGACGGTCGGACAGATCGGCGGAGTAGGCTGCGAGCTCGGCCTCGATGACGTCGAGGTCGGTCATCGGATCACGGCCCGGTTCCAGGGTGGCGCAGTCCAGCACATGCACGATCACCGAGCAGCGTTCGATGTGCCGGAGGAACTCCAAGCCCAGCCCGCGTCCCTCGCTGGCGCCCGGAATCAGGCCGGGGACGTCCGCGACCGTGTAGGGAGGACAATCACCCGCCTGCGCCACGCCGAGATTGGGCACCAGCGTCGTGAAGGGATAGTCGGCGATCTTCGGCTTGGCCGCGCTGAGCACCGACACCAGGGAGGACTTGCCGGCGCTGGGAAAACCGACGAGCGCGACGTCGGCCACGGTCTTGAGTTCCAGCACGGCGTCGAGCTGCTCGCCGGGCTCGCCGAGTTCGGCGAACCCGGGGGCCTTGCGGCGGGCCGACGCGAGCGCCGCGTTGCCCCGCCCCCCACGGCCGCCGCGGGCCAGTACGAACGCGCTGCCCGGTCCGACCAGGTCGATGATCTGCTCGCCGTCCTCCGTCAGCACGACGGTTCCGTCCGGCACCGGGAGGACGAGGTCCGCACCGTCCGCTCCGTGCCGGTTCGACCCCTGGCCGGGGCGTCCCCGAGAGGCGCGCTGATGCGGATGGAAGTGGAAGTCGAGCAGGGTGGTCACGCTCGGGTCCACCACGAGGCGGACATCACCACCCCGGCCACCGTCACCGCCGTCCGGCCCGCCCAGCGGCTTGAACTTCTCCCGGTGGATGGAGGCACAGCCGTGACCACCGTCCCCGGCCGTCGCGTGCAGCACCACCCGGTCGACGAATGTCGGCATCACCGCCTCCTCTCTACATCCCTCCCCGCGAGAGAGGCACCAAAGCCGCGCAACCACGCCCGGAAGGGCGGTGGTACGCGCGGCTGCTGGCTCACCAGTGATCGCCGATGATCGCCATCTGACGGCGACCAAGGCCACGCCGTCGAACCGACGGCGTGGCCTTGACGATCAGATTAAGCGGGTACCGCCGCCTCGGCCACCACGTTCACGACCCGACGGCCCCGCCGATGGCCGAACCGCACGTGCCCGGGCGAGAGCGCGAACAGCGTGTCGTCCTTGCCGCGCCCGACCAGATCACCCGGGTGGAAATGGGTCCCACGCTGACGGACGATGATCTCGCCGGCCTTCACGTACTGGCCGCCGAAGCGCTTCACGCCCAGCCGCTGCGCGTTCGAATCCCGCCCGTTGCGCGAGGAACTCGCGCCCTTCTTGTGCGCCATCCCGCTCAGGCCTTCCCGGTCTCGATGCCAGTCACCTTGAGACGCGTCAGCTTCTGGCGGTGACCCTGGCGCTTGTGGTAGCCGGTCTTGTTCTTGAACTTGTGGATCCGGATCTTCGGACCCTTGACGACGCCGACGACGTCGGCGGTGACCGCGACGGACGCGAGAGCGCCGGCGTCGTGGGTGACCGACTCGCCATCGACGAGCAGGAGCGCCGGAAGGTTCACGGCCGCGCCCGGCTCTCCGGAAAGGAGCTCGACGTCGACGACATCGCCGACGGCGACCCTGTGCTGCTTGCCGCCGCTGGCAACGACCGCGTACACCAGATCTCCCTGCTGTTGTTATGCCGCTGTGACCACACGGAACCCGAAAGGGCGTTCCCCGCGGAGCTTTGGGTGCGCATGAGCCGCGATCGGCCGGAACGCGGACGATCGGCGGTCATCCAGCGAGCATTGCCCGCTAGCGAGCATCGCCCCATCCGGATGAGCATGCGGGCTCCACCTTACAGGTCATCGGGAGCGGAGCGAAGGAGCGCCCGCCGCATACCGCGCATTCCGTCCCGCGCATCCCCCGCACGGCGGTCGCGTGTCCCGCACCCGACGGGCCCGCCGGGCGGCTCTCATCGCGGGTCCTCGCCCCGCTCGTCCGGGTCATATCCAGGGATGACCAGGACGGGCCATGGTGTAGGCCGCTGAGGAGGGAGAAGCATGGATCGTCCACATGGCGGAGTTCCACGATGGATCGTGAGGCTTCGGCGCCGGGAATGAGATCGCGTCGGGGGTGACGAGGATGTACTGGCAGCTGGTGATCTGGGCCGCGGGAGCCGGTACCGCCGTCGCTCTGGCCGTCGTCTGCCGCCCGGCGGCCACCGCCGCCCGTCGTTACGGCTCGGTTCCCGGCACGGTCCCCGCCGCGACGGGCGCGCTGACCGTGCTGGTCGTCGTCGGTCTCACCCTCACGGCCTTCGCCGGCCTACCGCCCTGGGCAGGCGCCTGTTGGACGCTGGGCACCGCGGCCACGGCCGGATGGATCGCGCTGCGCAGGCGGGGTCCATCCGCGTGGGGATTGCCCGATTCCGGGATGAAGGGCCGGCCGTCCGGTGGTCTCGAGGCGGGAGACCCGGGAGAGGCGGGAGATCCGGGAGAGGCTGCCGATCCCGCCTACGCGGCCGATGAGCCGGTCCTACGCGGTCGGATGATCCCGAACCTCGCCGATCAGGACGATCTGGTGCAGTCGCTGACCATCGCCTCCTATGCCCTGCAGATGGGCGATCCAGGACGGGCCCGTCAGGCGGTCGAGGTAGCCTTGTCCCGTTCCCGGGCCACCCTCGATCTGCTACTGCGGGAGAATGCCGGCCGCGGGCTCGTGCGCCCGGGCCCGGCCGCCGGTCCGGGCCGGGCCGGGCCGAGTCGGGCCGGGCCGACCGCCGCCTGAACGGCCGGTCCGGCTCTCCGCCAGGCCTCGATCAGCTGGGGGCGCCCACGACGAGCGACCCAGCATCCCACGCCGGACGCCGCGGGGTCCTTCCGCTCCAGAGACAAGCTGGCGGACCAGTGGCACCGGATCTCTGGCGGGTCAGGCGCTCGGGGGTTCCGCCGAGGGCACGGACTCCAGCGACTCTGCCGGCTTGGACACCGGCCGGGAGGCCCGCCGTCGTCGGCCCCGGGCCGGTTTGCCCGCAGTGGACAAGGCGTTGTCCGCGGTCGCGAGGCTGTCGGGATCATCGGAGTTGGCGTACACCGGCGGCAGGGGCTCCTCGAAGCCGCCCGCGCCGGAGCCACCGCCAGCGGGCACATGCCCGTTCGACCCAGCTGGGGAACCGACTGCCCCGAGTCCCGGGGCGGCGGCAGCTGCGGCCCCGCCCGCCGGCCCCGCCGCGCTGTCGGCCGCATGCGCGGGCTCGGGCGCGAGCACCGTATCCGCGGCGGTGACGCCCGCGGTGGCTATCGCACCCTCGCCGGCCGTCACGGCGACGTTCTCCGCGGCGTCGGGCGTCGGTGATGCGGCAGATTCGATGGATCCGATGGATCCGATGGGTTCGCCAGGTCCGCCGGACGCCTCGGATTCGGATGCGGACGTGGGCTCGGCCAACGCGACGACGATGATCGCGGGGCTGTCGACGGCGCTCGTGGACGAGGCGCTCGTGGACGAGGAGCGGACCCGACGACCGGACCCGGACCCCTCAGTCGGCGCGGGCACCGCCACCGGAGTCGGCTGACCGGCACCGGACACGATGGTCCCGCTCGGCACGCCGGCTGCGGCGTGTGCACCGCTGCCGCCGTCGAGGTGGATGACCACCCCGCGGCCGTTGCAGTGCACGCACGGCTCGCTGTACGCCTCCAGCAGGCCCTGCCCCACCCGCTTGCGGGTCATCTGGACCAGCCCGAGGCTGGTCACCTCGGCGACCTGGTGCCGGGTACGGTCCCGGCCAAGGCACTCGGTGAGCCGGCGCAGGACCAGTTCTCGGTTGCTCTCCAGAACCATGTCGATGAAGTCGATGACAATGATGCCACCGATATCCCGCAGCCGCAGCTGACGGACGATCTCCTCGGCGGCTTCCAGGTTGTTCTTGGTGACCGTCTCCTCGAGGTTGCCGCCCTTGCCGGTGAACTTGCCCGTGTTGACGTCGATGACCGTCATCGCCTCGGTCCGGTCGATGACGAGCGATCCGCCCGAGGGCAGCCAGACCTTGCGGTCGAGGGCCTTGGCGAGCTGCTCGTCTACCCGGTACTCGGCGAAGACGTCACCGGTTCCGGTGTAGCGGCGGATCCGCGACCGCAGATCGGGAGCCACTGTGTCGATGTACTCCTCGATCGTGATGGCCTCACCCGAGCCCTGGACGACCAGCTCGGTGAAGTCCTCGTTGAAGATGTCCCGGATCACCCGGACGACCAGGTCCGGCTCGCCGTAGAGCAGCGAGGGCGCCGACGCCTTCTTCGCCTTGCGCTCGATGTCCTCCCATTGGGCGGCGAGCCGCTCGATGTCGCGTTCCAGCTCGGCCTCGCTGGCACCCTCGGCTGCGGTGCGCACGATGACCCCGCCGTCCTCGGGCGTGATTTTCTTCAGGATGCTCTTGAGCCGCGCTCGTTCGGTGTCCGGCAACTTGCGGCTGATCCCGGCGTTCTGTCCGTCCGGGACGAACACCAGGTACCGCCCCGGCAGACTGATCTGGCTGGTGAGCCGCGCGCCCTTGTGCCCGATCGGATCCTTGGACACCTGGACCAGGACCGACTGACCGGACTTGAGCACCTGCTCGATCTTGCGAGGCCGACCGTCCAGCCCGGATGCGTCGTAGTTGACCTCGCCGGCATAGAGGACGGCATTGCGTCCCTTGCCGATGTCGACGAAGGCCGCCTCCATGCTGGCCAGCACGTTCTGTACTCGGCCGAGGTAGACGTTGCCCGCATAGGACGACGAGCTCGCCCGGGTCACGAAGTGCTCGACGAGTACCCCGTCCTCCAGCACGGCGATCTGGGTGCGCTCCCCGGCGTGGCGGACGACCATCCGGCGTTCGACCGACTCCCGCCGGGCCAGGAACTCCGCCTCGGTGACGATCGGTGGCCGACGCCGACCACTGTCGCGGCCCTCCCGGCGCCGCTGACGCTTGGCCTCCAGACGGGTGGACCCGCTCAGCCCCCGGACCAGGTCCTCGTCCTTGCGGGTCTCCCGGACGTGGACGACCGTGTTCGGCGGGTCGTCGGCGAGCGCCGGCTCGTCGCCGCCGGCGCGACGGCGCCGCCGCCGCCGACGGCGGGCCCCTCCCAGCCGGTCGTCCTCGTCCTCACCGTCACGCTCGGCACTTTCCTCCGCCGCGCCGGGGGTCGTCTCGGCGCCCTCATCCGACGCGACGGCGGGCACCGACCCGGTTCCCTGCCCGGCCACGGACGAGCCGTCCACACCGTCCGTGTCCTGTGCCACACCCTCGCGACCCGTGTCGTCCGCAGCCGCAGCGCCGTCCTCCGGGCCGGACTCCACGCCGTCCTCGTCGCCCCGGGCCCGACCACGACCACGGCGACCACGGCGCCGACGGCGGGTGGAGGCCGAGCCGCCCCCATCCGGGTCGTCGTCGCATTCGCTGTCCTCCTCGCCGCCCGTGAGGCCGCCCATCGTGTCGGGATCGGTCGTGTCGGGATCGGTGGCCACGTCCGCCTCGTCCCGGGGGTGAGCCGGTGCCTCGGCATGCTGCCGCTCGGCGGACGGGAACGCCGTGCCCGCCACGGCGTCCACCGCGGTGGCGGCGGATCCGAGTTCGGCGGCACGCCGCCAGCGAGCCTCCACGACCGCCGGTTCGGGGGCCTGGAAGGTCACCATGGCGACCGGTCGCCGGAGCACGGGACGGATCATCGTCTCGACGACCGACTCGTTATGGATCCCGGCCCAGGTCGGAGCGGCCGCCCGCCTGGCCCTTGTCGCCGCGCTCCGGGTGCTGCCGGCCTCGGGCTCGGCAGAGCTCGACTCAGCAGAGCTCGACTCAGCGGTCGGCTCCCGGGCCGCCGGCTCGGCGACGCCGGGCTCGTCGGTCCCGGGCTGCGCGGACTCCGGTTCCGTGGGCCCAGGCGTGTCCGTAGGCCCGGATCTGTCCGTAGGCCCGGGCGTGTCGGGAGCCGACGCCACGGCGGCGGTCGAACCCGCGGGTACACCGACGGACCCGGTCGCACCGACATCCGGCATCGCCGGACCGAGGGTGGTCGCATCGGCAGGCCCGGCTGCGGCGGCAGGCCCCGCCGGGTCCGGCACCGCGGCAGCGGGCGTTATCAGTCCGGAGATGGCACGACGGGCCCTGGTCCGTTTCGGCTTCGCAGCGATGTCCGGCGATACGACGTCCCGCGGCGCGTCCTCGGCGGGAGGGGCGTCCTCGGCGGGAGGGGCAACCGGCACCTCGGTCACCTCACGCACCGCGCGGCGGCTGCGTGCCGCCCGGGTGCGCCGCGCCGGCACCGGTTCGGTGGCCTCCACCGTGTCGTCCCGGGCCGGGACGACAGTGACGGATTCGACGGTGGCGGGTTTATCGACCGGACCTGGTTCGCCGACCGGGGTGGTCGAGGGAGCGTCGGCTTCGGTGGTATCCGCCGGTTCCATCCTGGCCCTGGCGGAGCCGCGGGTCATCCGGGCGCGGGTGGTCGAACCGGCGTCCCGGCGACGGCGCCGGCCCTCGGCCGGCACCGAGGGTGCATCGCCGGAGGTCTCGTCTGGAAGGGGCCCGCCCGGGACCTGTGCGACGGCCGGGTCGTCCGGAACCGGATTCCCGGCTGGCGCCACATCGGTCACGTTCGGCCCGGCGGTGGCATGGTCGTCGACGGGTGGGCCTGCCGCTCGTCCCGCGGCCCTGCGCCTACGCGCCGCCGGTCGGGTGGGCTCGGATTCAGTCTGGATGGTCAGATCGTCGTCGGGCACGGGTTAAGAAGCCTCTCGGGCTCCCGGGCGCGCTGCTCATGCAGTCGCGACCGCGCAGAAGCCACTGTCTCGGTCCGGCGCGGGTACCGCCGGGGAATCCTGCGACGCCCTGCAACACGCTGAGGTTCAACCCACCAGCCGGCCAGCGCCGTTGCGGTCCTGCGCCAGCGGGTCCGCCACAGTGCCGTCTTCACACAGTCGGCCCTGTTCGAGCCGGGTGGGCTCGGGCGGCGCCGACGAGCGCAGGCCGGCTACCACGCCTAGGGCGGTCAGCACGTCGTCTGGTCGTACAGCGGGCGTCGTGTGCCGCACGACCATCTCCAGTATCGCACACGTGTCGTTCTCTGCGCGGCAAACGGCGGAGACCACTGCCGCGCGCACATCGAACCGTCGCCGGCCGTCCTTCGTCGCCCGCTCAACTTCGACCACGTCGCGGCGCAACAGCTCCCGCACGGCGGCGGAGACCTCCGGACCGGAGGCACCCGGCAACCGTACCGACCACCGCGAGGCGTCGATCCGCTCGGCGAGGCCGCCGCCTTCCGCCCGGTGGCACGCGAGCACGTCCAGCCCCGGCGGAAGAACGGCGTCCAGGCCGACCCGCAGCGCCTCCGGATCGACCGAGGCCGCCAGGGCCAGCTCGACGTATTCGGCCTCACTGGCCGCCCCGGTCGACGCGGCACCCAGCCACGAGATCCGCGGATGCGGACTGAATCCCGCCGAATAGGCCATCGGGACCCCGGCGCGGC
This sequence comes from Frankia sp. CoBUL1, assembly GCF_978021245.1. Lineage (NCBI taxonomy): Bacteria > Bacillati > Actinomycetota > Actinomycetes > Frankiales > Frankiaceae > Frankia > Frankia sp. CoBUL1. The sequence goes on along the minus strand of NZ_CDXDOS010000030.1, from coordinate 15,818 downwards.
GCAATGCGCGCTCGAACGTGCGCGCCACGTCCCGATGTGAGAGGAATCTCAGCCGGCCCCGCTTCGCGAAACGAAGTCGCACCCGTTCGACCACCGGCGGAGGCGGCGGCCCCTCAGGTCGCCGCGCCACTGCCCACCGGAGCCGGGGCGAGCCGCGGCGTGGTCGCAGGATCGGGTTGAATGGCCGGCTGCGGTCGCTCAGCCTGCCCGGACCCGGGGCCCTGGAGGTTCGACACCGCAAGCACGGGGAGCAGCCGACGTCCGGTCGGGCCGATCTGGGTGTCGGTGCCCATCGTCGGACAGACCCCGCAGTCGTAGCAGGGTGTCCAGCGACAGTCATCGAGCTCATTCCCGCTCAGCGCATCCTGCCAATCAGCCCACAGCCAGTCCCGGTCGAGGCCCGCGTCGAGGTGATCCCAGGCCAGTACCTCGCGTTCGTCACGCTCGCGGGTGGTGAACCAGTCCAGCGACACCCCCAGCGGTTCGAGCTCCGCCGCGCACGCGGACTCCCAGCGTTCGGACGAGAAGTACTCGTTCCAGCCGTCGAAGCGGCCGCCGTCTCGCCAGACCCGTTCGATCACCGCACCCACCCGGCGGTCACCGCGGGCCAGCAGGCCCTCGATGATGCCAGGCCGACCGTCGTGGTAACGGAAACCGATCGCCCGACCCACCTCACGATCGGCGCGCACAGCATCACGGAGCAGCTTCAGCCGGGCGTCGGTCACCTCGTGCGGCGCCTGCCCCACCCACTGAAACGGGGTGTGCGGCTTGGGCACGAATCCGCCAATCGACACGGTGCAGCGGATGTCGCGCTGCCCGCTGACCCGCCGACCGGCCCGGATGACCTCCCGGGCAAGGTCGGCGATCTCCAGCACGTCTTCGTCGGTCTCGGTCGGCAGGCCGCACATGAAATAGAGCTTCACCTGCCGCCAGCCGTGAGCGTAAGCGGTGCTGACGGTGCGGACCAGGTCCTCGGCACTGACCATCTTGTTGATGACCCGACGCAGCCGCTCGGAGCCGCCCTCGGGGGCGAAGGTCAGCCCGCTACGCCGGCCGTTACGGGAGAATTCGTTCGCGAGCGTGACGTTGAAGGCGTCCACCCGGGTGGACGGCAGACTCAACGAGACGTTGGCGCCCTCGTACCGGTCGGCGAGACCGGTGGCGATCTCGCCGATCTCGGTGTGGTCCGCGCTCGACAACGACAGCAGGCCGACCTCGGAGAAGCCGGTCACGCGCAGCCCCGCGTCGACCATAGCACCGATGGTGGCGATGTTGCGTTCACGCACCGGACGGGTGATCATCCCGGCTTGGCAGAACCGGCAGCCCCGGGTGCAGCCGCGGAAGATCTCCACGCTCATCCGCTCGTGCACCGTCTCGGCGAGCGGGACCAGCGGAGCCTTCGGATACGGCCAGGAGTCGAGATCGGACAGCGTGTGCTTGCTCGGCCGGGCCGGCACGTCGTCCCGGTTGCGGGTGACCGACCGGATACGGCCGTCGGGCCGGTAGGAGACGTCGTAGAACGCCGGCACGTACACCAGGCGCCGGCAGGCCAGCCGGTGCAACAGCTCGCCCCGGCCACCGGGACTCCCGGCCGCCTTCCAGGCGCGAACCACGTCGGTGATGCCCAGCACGGCCTGCTCGCCGTCGCCGAGCACGACGGCGTCGACGAACGTGGCGATCGGCTCGGGATTGAAGGCGGCATGCCCCCCCGCGACAACCAGCGGATCGGCGTCGGTGCGCTCGGCCGCGTGCAACGAGATCCCGGCAAGATCGAGTGCCGTCAGCAGGTTGGTATACCCGAGTTCGGTGGCGAAGCTGACGCCCAACAGGTCGAAATCGCCCACCGCGCGGTGGGCGTCCACCGTGAACTGCGGCAGCCCGTGCTCGCGCAGCAACGCTTCCAGGTCCGGCCACACCGAGTAGGTGCGCTCGGCGAGCACATCCGGCTGCTCGTTGAGGATCTCGTACAGAATCTGTAGTCCCTGGTTGGGCAGGCCGATCTCGTAGGCGTCCGGATACATCAGGCACCAGCGGACGGCCGCGGAGTCCCAGGGTTTGACCGTGGAGTTGCCTTCGCCTCCGACGTACTGCACGGGCCTTCGCACCCGCGGGAGCAGCGGCTCCAGGCGAGCGAACAGCGACTGTCCGGACATGCATGCGAGCCTACGGCACGCGCCAGGTCCACCTCGACGCTCGGCCGACCCGGGAAGCGCCACCGACCCGGGAAGCGCCGCCGAGCGAGCTCAGGAGGCATACGGGTCCGATCGGGATCGCAGCCGCACGTTCTGCAGGAGTCCGACAGCAATCATGTTCGCGAACATCGACGAACCGCCGTAGGAGAGAAAAGGCAACGGCAGGCCGGTGACCGGCATGATGCCCAGGCACATGCCGATGTTGACGAACGCCTGGAAGGTGAACCAGGAGACGACCCCGGTGGCGACGAGCGCGCCGAAGGAGTCCTGCGAACCGAAGCCGATCGACAGGGCCCGCCACAGAACCACGCCGAGCAACACGATGATTCCGCCAGCCCCGAGATATCCCAGCTCCTCCCCCGCGACACTGAACACGAAGTCCGTCTGCTGTTCCGGGACGAACTGGCCCTGGGTCTGCTGGCCGTGCAGCAGGCCCCGTCCGGAGATTCCGCCGTTGGCGATCGCGATCATCGCCTGGTCGACGTTGTAGCCCGTGCCGGACGATGCCTTGTTCTCGGAGACGAACGAGGTCAGCCGGGCCTCCTGGTACGGCTTCAGGAGATGGAACTGGAGGATCGCGCCGCCGAACAGCACACCGCAGAGGATCAGCCCCAGCGCCCATCGGCGCGGCGCGCCGCTGACCGCCAGCATGCCGAGGGTGGTGAAGACCAGAACCATGACGGTACCGAAGTCCGGCTGCAACATAATCAAGCCAATCGGGACCACGGCGAGCCCGAGCACGAGCAGCACGTCACCGTGGCCAGGAGCGCCGCGCCGGACTCCCGTGTGCCGGTCCTCGTGTTTCTCACCGAGGATCATCGCCGCGCCGACCACGAGCGCCATCTTGGCGAACTCGGACGGCTGCAGCTGGAAGCCGGCAGGCAGCACAATCCACGAGTGCGCGCCGTTGATCGTCGAACCGAACAGGAGTACCGCGACAAGCCCGACGAGCGAGCCGAGATAGACGAAGGGCGCGTAGGCCCGCACCGCCCGGTAGTCGATGACGGTCGCAACCGCGCCGAGCACCAGCCCGATGGCCAGGTTCAGTAGGTGCCGATCGAGGAAGGTGTTGGGATCACTGCCCGCCTCGCTGAGCCGCTGGCGGGTCGCCGACCAGACCAGCAGAGCACCGAGAACAGACAACGCGATGACGCAGAGCTGCAGCGGCCAGTCGAGCCGGCGCAGCGGCGAGTGGGGTCCGGAAGCCCTCTCCCGCAGGTGCCCGATCCGCCCCCGGATGGGCACCGGAGACGATCGAAGTGCGGTGGGTCCCGCTTCGTCTACCACTGCGCCTCCCGCCACCACCGTCACGCCGACACGACATTCACGTCCTGGGGCTCCCACCCCATCCCGAGACCCCGCCCCCATCCCGAGGCGCCGTCCTCACGGCACGAGGTGGCCGTCAGGGCGGCGCCCGGCCCGTCGCCGTCGCGCCCGCGCCGCTGGTGCCGGGCAGGGGAGCGGCCGGGCCCGGCGCCGATCCGGCCGGCGAGGCCGGCGTCGCGGGGGCGGGCTGCGGTGACGCCGCCGCGATCGTCCCGTCCCGGTTGAGCTTCGGCAGCCCGGCAGGCGGTTTCCCACCCGGCATCGCCGCCGGCCGACCGACACCGTAGATTGCCTGGTAGATCTGTTTGGCCACCGGAGCCGCGAACTCCGCGCCGGTCCCGGAGTCCGGGATGGTGACCACGACGGCGAACTGGGGGTCGTTCGCCGGCGCGAAGGAGGCAAACCAGGAGGTGTCCCCTTTACCCTCAACCTCGGCGGTCCCGGTCTTCGCCGCGATCGGGACGACGTCGCTCGGCCAGTCCGCGAAGACGCCGGTGGCGGTGCCCCCGCCCTCCGTCGTCACCCCGCGCAGGCTGTCCCGGATGTAGGCGAGGTTCTCCGGTGAGACCGGCAGCGTCCCGGCCCGGCGCGGCGCGAAGGTCCTGACGACCTTGCCGTCCGGGGACACGGTGGCCTTGGCGAGGGTGGGCTTGTACAGGGTGCCGCCATTGGCGATGGCCGCGTAGGCGACGGCGAGCTGCAGCGGGCTCAGCGACAGGTACTGGCCCTGGCCGATCGCGAACTGGGTGGCGGCACCGGCGTTGTACAGGTAGCCGTCAACGCACGCCTCGGCGGCGTACTTGCGGTACCGCTCGGCCTTGGCCGGGTCGGGTTCCTCCGGGTAGCCGTTCTTGGCCCGCCGGCAGTAGGAGTCCTTGAGCTCCGCCCAGATCGCCTTGGCGCCGGCGCGGTCGACGACGGAGCCCCGCGTCTCGCCGGGCAGATCCAGCCCGGTGGTCCGGCCGAAGCCCATCGCCTGGGCCATCTTGACGAAGTATTCTTTCGGGGGGGAGTAGGGCCCACGGCCGTTACGCAGCCCGCCGTCCGCGAGCCAGGCGTCATAGGCGAACTTGTCGAAGATGACGTCACAGGAAATGACCAGCGCCTGGTGCAGGGTGATCGGACCGGCCGACTCGCCGTCGAAATTGTGGAAGACCTGGTCACCGATCTGCAGGCTGGGCGCGCAGTCGTAGCGGTCGTTTCCCTTGGCGCCCAGGTTCTGCATCGCGACGGCAGTGGAGATGGCCTTGAAGGTGGAGCCGGCCGGCCCCGACCCCTGGTAGGCCCGCGAGAGCAGCGGGATGCCGTTCGCGGGATCGGACAGCGCCCGGTAATCGCTCTCCGAGACCCCACCGCTAAAGACCGACGGGTCGTAGGACGGCAGGCTCGCCATCGCGATCACCCCGCCGGTGCGCACGTCCAGCACAACCGCGGAGGCGGTGCGCGGGCCACCCCCGAACTTCTTGATTGTTTCCGTCAGCGCCTGCTCGACCGCCTGCTGCACGTCGAGGTCGAGGTTGAGCACCAGATGGTCACCGCTGAGCGGCGCGATGGTCGACGCGGTACCGGCCACCCGGCCGAACCGGTCCACCTCCAGGCGTTCCACCCCGTCGGTGCCGCGCAGCTCGTCGTCATAGGTGCTCTCCAGACCGGCGACGCCGATCAGGCTGTTGAGGTGGTAGCCCTTCTCATCCCCCTGCTTGTCGAGCTGGTCCTGACTGACCGGCGCGAGATAGCCCAGCTCGTGCGCGGCCAGCGCGCCATGCGGGTACTCACGGACGGCCTGCAGGTCGGCGGAGACACCGGGGAAGCGGTCGGGATGTTCGATGACGGCGAGGGCCTGCCGCGGACTGACGTCCTTGGCGACCGGTACCGGCTGGTAGGGCGATCCGTTCCAGCAGGGCGGCTTCACCTGGGCGCTACAGAACCGGATTCGCCGGGCGAGCTCGTCCGCGGGGGTGCCGATCACCGCGGCGAGGCGGGCGAGGACGGCCCTGCCCTGGTCGGCCTGCCGATCCGTGGTCGACCGGTTCACCGAGATGACCAGCGACGTACGGTTTCGGACGAGGGCCTGCCCCTTGTCGTCAAGGATCATCCCCCGGGTCACGGGCGTCACCACCTCGCGGACCCGGTTGGTCTCGGCAACCCGGCGGTAACGGTCACCGTCCAGGATCTGGAGCACCCACAGCCGCGCGCCGAGTGTGATGAGCAGGGAGACGACCAGCACGCGCAGCAGCAGGACACGGACCCGCATCCGGTCGTTCACCGCGGCTCCCGCCGTCGACCGCCGGCCAGCCGCCGGGAGCCCGCGAGCAGCAACGGGAACAGGAACGGGGTGAGCAGGAGGGCGTAGACACCGGCTACCAACGCCCGCAGCACAGCCTGACCTCCCGTCAACGCCGCCTCACCGAGGATCGAGGTGGTGGCGGCGTATCCGAGAGTGCCCAGCACACTCGCCCCACCAATCGCCGCCAGGGGAACCACCACCGACCGCTCCGCCGCATCCATCGCCAGTCCGACAGCGTAACCAATCAGACACAAAACGAGAGCAGTCTGACCGAGGACATGGCTGGAGGACAGATCGGCCAGCAATCCCGCCACGAAGCCGGCGACCGCGCCGAGCAGTGGCCCCTCGATCAGCGCGATCGCTGCCAACAGAACGAGCATGAGGTCAAGCCGGCCACCGGGCAGACCCAGCCGGGCGATCACGGAGACCTGGAGGATCAGGGCGACGGTCAGGAGCACGACCGCGGCCACGACGGCGCGCCCGCGCAGGGTCTCCTCAGGGCCGGCGATGCCCCACATCACGCTCAACCCGCTCCGCCCCCGACGCCGGATGCCGCCCCGGCCAATGATCCCCCCACCGGCGACCCAGCGGTGGGTGACAGCAGGGCCGGTGGAACGGACGCGGCAGGCTCGGTCGGCACCGGCCTGGGCTTCAGCACCCGGTCGCCGGGGTCGGCCGGTGGCTTGCCGACCACCACCCCGACCAGGTCCAGGGTACCGACCGACGCGTACGGTTTGACCTCGGCGGTCCGCGACAGACCATCGACGTCGGTGACCTTGGTGACCACACCGATCGGGACGCCGGCGACGTAGTCGAGACTGCCGAAGGTGACCATCCGATCACCCTTCTGCACCCGATATGAGGCGTCGTACAGCGTGAAGGTCAACGTGCCCGGTCCCTGCCCACCGGTCACGGCACCGAGCAGCTGGGTGCGTTCGAGCCGTGCTCCGATGTGACTACCCGGGTCGCAGGCCAGCCGGACGATTGCGGTGTGCTCGGTCACGCCGGACACCGTGCCGACCAGCCCGTCGGCATTGAGCACGGTCTTGTCGACCACGATGCCGTCGGCCCTGCCGGCGTTGATGGTGACGGTCCAGTCCGTCCCCGTAACGTCACCGACCGCAATCACCTTCGCCGGCACGATGGTGTACTGGCCCTTGTCCGCCAACAACCGGAGGTCGGCGAGTTCGGTCGACATCCGGCCGATCTCGGTGTCGTCGGCGATCTGGCGGCGCAGGCGGGCGTTCTCCTCCGCGAGTCGATCCGCCCGGTCGTGATAGCGGTTCGGATGCGTCAGGGAGGAGGCGGTCCGGCCAATCGGGCGGGTGACCGTCGTGACGCCGTTCTCGACCCCCCCGAAGATCGAGTGCAGAACCCCACGTGCTCCAGTGGCCGATCTTCCGGTCCGGTAGTCCAAGGTGATCAGGGTGAAGGCGATGATGAGCAGGGCGACGATCACCAGGCGGGATCGCCTCGTGCCACGGCCCACAACACCCTCCGAACACACTCTTATGCGATCCGGTGCCGCGTGGCGACGGCCACGCGGCACCAGGCACCGCTCCGGCTATATCCAATGGGAAGGGATCGGTCCAATGGGAAGGGATCGGCAAAGGCCCTGCGCAAGCGCCTAGCGCCGCGGCTCGGAGATCAGTACCTGCTGTAGGGCCTCGAACTCCTCCACGCACTTACCCGACCCCATTGCAACCGAATGCAGCGGATTCTCCGCGATGTGGATCGGCATGCCGGTCTCCTGCCGCAGCCGCTCGTCGAGACCGCGCAGCAGCGCCCCGCCGCCGGTGAGGACGATGCCGCGGTCCATGATGTCGCCGGAGAGCTCCGGCGGGCAGCGGTCGAGGGTTACCTTCACCGCGTCGATGACCGCGTTGACCGGATCCTCGATCGCCTTGCGGATCTCCTCCGCGGTCACCACGATCGTCTTCGGCAGTCCGGTGATCAGGTCACGCCCACGGATCTCGGCGCTGGGCTCGTCGGGAACCTTGTGCGCCGACCCGATCGCCATCTTGATCTCCTCGGCGGTGCGTTCGCCGAGCATCAGCGAGTACTCCTTCTTGACGTAGGAGATGATCGCGACGTCGAGTTCGTCCCCGGCGGTACGGATCGACTGGCTGGTGACAATGCCGCCCAGTGAGATCACGGCGACCTCGGTGGTGCCCCCGCCGATGTCCACGACCATGTTGCCGGTCGGCTCGTGCACCGGCAGACCAGCGCCGATCGCCGCGGCCATCGGCTCCTCAATGATGTAGACCTTGCGGGCGCCGGCCTGATAGCCGGCGTCCTTCACGGCCCGCTGTTCCACGCCCGTGATGCCGGAGGGCACGCATACGACCAGCCTGGGCTTGGCGAAATGGCGCCGCCGGTGCACCTTCTGGATGAAGTAGCGCAGCATCCGCTCGGTCGTCTCGAAGTCGGCGATGACGCCGTCCTTCAGCGGCCGCACGGCCACCACGTTGCCGGGCGTCCGGCCGATCATCCGCTTGGCGTCGGTTCCGACGGCGAGGATGCCCGAGGTGGTGGTATTGATCGCGACCACGCTCGGTTCGTTGAGGACGATCCCGCGGCCACGCACGTACACCAGCGTGTTGGCGGTACCGAGGTCGACGGCCATGTCACGACCGAGGAACGACAGCGAACTGGACATCGTCGGGTACCGACCTTCCCGGGGGATGCGGTTCTGGCCGCCTCCGGCGCGACCGACAGGCACGGCCTACCGAGGAGCCGGAGAAGCGCGTGGAACACGTACAGAGTTCGTAGATCGGACAGGACGACCCGGGCGCCCACCGGGAATTCGACCACGGCCACCGACCACGACCCTGTCGGTTACCGCGACCCACCGGACACGCTCCGGGCAAGTACTTGAAGGGTAGACCGACACCGGGCCCCTCGCCGCCCCGGTCGGTGATGGGCCGGTTTCGTGTCACCCTTGGGCCGGAACCCCCCTGCGCACACCCATGAGTCACGAGGGCGACACGCCCACGGTCCAGGCCAGGCCAGGAGAGGCCAGGAGAGGCCACCCGAAATCCGACCGGAGGCGTCTCGATGCGTCTCGGGAACGCCCCGGTCGGTGTGAACGGCTACGCGGTCAGCTCAGGCCCGGGAAGAAGAGATCGATCTCCCGCTTGGCGGACTCCGGCGAGTCCGAGCCGTGCACGAGGTTCTGGCCGATCTCCAGCGCGTAGTCCCCACGCAGCGAGCCGGGCGCGGCCTTGACCGGATCGGTTGCGCCGATCAGCCCACGCGACGCCTCCACCGCACGCGGCCCCTCGGCCACGAGGGCCACCAGCGGCCCGGAGGTGATGAAGTCGACCAGTTCACCGAAGAACGGCTTGCTGGCGTGCTCGCCGTAGTGCGTCTCGGCGACGGACCGCTCCAACGTGCGCAGTTCGAGCGCCACCAGAGTGAGCCCCTTGCGCTCGAGCCGGCCGACGACCTCACCGACGAGGCCACGGCTGACGCCATCGGGCTTGACCAGGATGAGGGTGCGCTCGACGGACACGGTACTCCTTCTCGATCATCGACTTCGTCGTCCTCGACGAGGGACCCGAGGATCCCTCGCCAACCTACAGGGTGCCCACGTCCGCACCGTGACGGGACCGCGGCGTCCCGGGAACGCCCCGCAACCGCATCAGGAACGCGTCGGGAACATGTCGGAAAAACCCAGGAGGACGTCACGGACGCAGCAACGCCCGGGCCCGACCCACGACGGAGGCCGAACCGGTAACCACCACGCCGGCGCCACCCAGATCGGTGTCCTCCTCGGCGAGGCGCACCCCGGCGTCGAGCGCGTCGTCCAACCGGGGTACGACCTCCACCCGGTCGGAGCCGAAGACACCCACGGCGACTGCGGCGAGACCGTCGACCGGCAGCGATCCGGGCCCAGCACCAGCGGTGACCACCACCGTGTTCAGGACCGGCTCCAGGACGGCCAGGAGCTCCGCCGCATCCCGCTCGGCGGCACCGTCCCGCTCGCCACCACCGTCCCGCTCGGCGGCACCGTCCCGAGCGGCGGCACTCTCGGCCTCGCGCTCGATGGCGATGACCCCGACAAGGACGTCGAAGGTGAACGCCTCGTCGAGCGCCGCGGCCAGCGCGCCCGCCGCCACAGGCGAGCCGGCCACGTCAAGAATGATCGTCGGGGACCGGCGGACGACCTCCAGCCGGCCCCGGGAGTCCGCCTCGGCAAAACCGGCGCGGACCGCATCGACGTCGAGTTGGTTGCGCCCGCCGCCGAGGAACGCCTCGACCGCGGCCAGCGCGACCGCCGCGTTATGGGCCTGATGCGCGCCGTGCAGCGGCAGGAAGATCTCCTCGTAGGTGCCGCCCAGCCCCTTCAGTATGATCATCTGCCCCCCGACGGCCACCTGCCTGCCGAGTACACCGAACTCCAGCCCCTCCCGGGCGACCATCGCCCCGGTCTCGGCGGCGCGCCGCAGCAGCGCCTGCGCGGCGGGCAGGACCTGCTGGGCCAGCACGACCAGGGTGCCGGCGCGGATGACTCCCGCTGTCCGCGCGGTGATCCGGTCCAGGACCGCCGCCGGCTCCCACTCGCCCACCGCCACGGGGGTGACGACCGACACCGGCGCGTCGAGCAGTGCGCTCAGCTCGCCGGCGTCGTCCCAGCCGGACTCGATCACGGCGAGGTCGGCGGGGGCGTCGGCGAAGGCGGCGAAGGCCACGGCGGCAAGCAGCTCGAAGGCGCTCAGCCGGCCGTCATCCTCGATCAGCGGCAGGTACGGCGCGATATCGGCGTAGGCGCGGCCGAGGACGTCGGGATCGATCGTGGCGTCGGCCAACCCCACCCGCTGCTCGGCCCCGAGCCAGCCCGGCGAACTCAACGATCCCGCGCGGATGCCGAACGAGTGCAGCAGTGCGGTGATCGCGGACACCGTGGAGCTCTTCCCCACCGAACCGGTCACCACGATGCTCGGAAGGGCCCGCTGCGGCTGGCCGAGCAGATCCAGCAGACGGCGCAGCCGGTCGAAGCCCGGGCGGGCGCGGATGTCGCGGCGCTGGGAGTACTCGGCCGCGAACGCGCGTGGACCCTCCCGCTCGTGATCAGAAGCATGGGTGGTTCCGGCGGTCCCGGCAGCGCCTGTCACATCCCCGATGGTACGGCCCGATGGGACGGGTCCACCGGGTTCACTCCCGCCTACGCAGGTGCCCACGCCTGTACCCGCGCTCCCCCGCAAAGGACGCGTCCGGCGCACCTGTCCGCGGACTACTGTCGACCCCAGGTCGAAGGAGGGCGAAACCAGCCGGTGAAGTGGAACCAACCTGTGAAGTGGACGTACGAGTCGGCGTGGGCCGCCCTGAACAACACGGTGGATCTCGAGAAGCAGACGATGCCGGCAGGTCGGCCGGTGCCGAGCCTTGCCCGGATGCGGGAGCTGGCGGGCCGGCTCGGGGATCCGCACCGGGCGGTTCCGCTGATCCACCTGACCGGCACGAACGGCAAGACCTCGACGGCGCGGATCATCTCGGCGCTGCTGGACGCGGCGGGGCTGCGGGTGGGGCTGTACACCAGTCCGCATCTGGAGCAGGTGAACGAGCGTCTGGTCGTCGACGGCCGACCGATCGGCGACGAGGAGTTCGGACGCTGTGTGGGCACCGTCCTGGACGCGGCCGCCCCGATGAGTGGACGGCCCACCTTCTTCGAGCTGCTGACGGCCACCGCCTTCCGATGGTTCGCCGACCTGGCCGTCGACGTCGCCGTGGTCGAAGTGGGCCTGCTCGGTCGCTGGGACGCCACGAACATCGCCGATGGGCGAGTCGCGGTCGTCACCAGTATCGGCGCGGATCATCTGGACTACGCCGGGAGTATGGCGGGCGTGGCCCGCGAGAAGGCCGGGATCGTCAAGCCCAGCAGTCACCTGGTGCTCGGCGAGGTGGACCCCCGCTTCGACGACATCTTCACCCGGACCCCGGCCACGGACGTCCTGCGGCTGGGTCGGGACTTCACCGCGGTCGCCGGCCACCCGGACGCGGCGGGTCGACGGGGCGGTTTCCGCACCCCGCAGGCGCGCTACGACGACGTGCGGCTGTCCCTGCACGGTGCCTATCAGGATGCCAACGCGGCGTGCGCCCTGGCCGCCGTGGAGACCTTCGTCGGTCATTCCCTCCCCGACGTCGTGGTCCGGGCCGGTCTCGGGGGCGTCCGGGCGCCGGGACGCCTGGAAATCGTGCGCGCACAGCCGCTGTGCGTGCTTGACGGGGCGCACAACCCGGCAGCGGGCGCGGCGCTCGCCCGGTCCCTGCGTGAGGAGTTCCCCGGGCGAGAGTGGACCGTCGTCTACGGGGCGCTGCGCGGTCACGACTACGAGGGGACTCTCGCGGAACTGCGCCACCAACCGATCAGCTCGCTAATCGCCTGCGAACCGGCGTCACCGCGGGCCATCCGCGCCGAGCACCTGGTCTCCGCGGCGCGGGCGCGGGCGATGCCGGCCCACGCCGCATCCGACGTCGGCTGCGCCGTCCGCCACGCCCTGCGGGACGCGGCGGGGCCGGGTGGGGCGATCCTGGTGACCGGGTCCTTCTACCATCTGGCTGAGGCCCGCCGGACCCTGACCGCGCTGGACCCGACGCACGGAATGCACTGAGTGACCCGACGCGCGGGCCGGCCGCGCCGAGTCGCACGGGACGCGCCGAGTGGGCGCCGTCAGGCCGACTTCTCCTGGCGGGGAGCCCGCTTGGACACGACGTCGCGCGGGACCAGCGTCGGATTGACGTGCTCCAGCACGACCTCGCGGGTGACGACGACCCGGGCCACATCCTTGCGGCTCGGGATGTCGTACATCACCGAGAGCAGGACCTCTTCCATGATCGCCCGCAGCCCACGGGCACCGGTCCCACGCAGGATCGCCTGGTCCGCGATGGCCTCGAGCGCGTCCGAGGTGAAGTCGAGGTCGACGCTGTCCAGCTCGAACAGCCGCTTGTACTGGCGGACGAGGGCGTTCTTCGGCTCGGTGAGGATGCGGATCAGCGCCTCACGATCCAGGTTGGACACGCTGGTGATCACCGGGAGCCGGCCGATGAACTCCGGAATCATGCCGTACTTCAGCAGGTCCTCGGGCATGATGTCGCCGAAGACGTCGGATCCGTCCGGGTCGTCCTTGCCGTGCAGTACGGCGCGGAACCCCAGCGACTTCTTGCCGATCCTCGACTCGATGATCCGGTCGAGCCCGGCGAACGCCCCGCCCACGATGAACAGCACGTTCGTCGTGTCGATCTGGATGAACTCCTGATGCGGGTGCTTGCGCCCGCCCTGTGGCGGCACGCTGGCCGTGGTGCCTTCGAGGATCTTCAACAGGGCCTGTTGCACGCCCTCACCGGACACATCCCGCGTGATGCTCGGGTTCTCCGACTTCCGGGCGATCTTGTCGACCTCGTCGATGTAGATAATCCCGGTCTCGGCCTTTTTGACGTCATAGTCGGCGGCCTGAATGAGTTTGAGCAGAATGTTCTCGACGTCCTCCCCGACGTAGCCCGCCTCGGTCAGCGCGGTGGCGTCGGCGATGGCAAACGGGACGTTGAGCATGCGCGCGAGAGTCTGGGCGAGCAGCGTCTTGCCGCAGCCCGTCGGCCCGAGCAGCAGGATGTTGCTCTTCGCGAGCTCGACCTCGCCCTTGCTCCCGTCACCGCTGGATCCGCCCGCCTGGACCCGCTTGTAGTGGTTGTAGACCGCGACGGAGAGGGTCTTCTTCGCCGTCTCCTGCCCCACCACGTAACTGTCGAGGAACTCGTAGATCTCGCGCGGCTTGGGCAGTTCGTCCCATTTGAGCTCGGAGGATTCGGACAGCTCCTCCTCGATGATCTCGTTGCAGAGATCGATGCACTCGTCGCAGATATAGACGCCAGGGCCGGCGATGAGCTTCTTCACCTGCTTCTGCGACTTACCGCAGAACGAGCACTTGAGCAGGTCACCGCCATCACCGATGCGTGCCACCGAGGACTCAGTCCCTTCGTCCAGACGATGGTGTCGCCTGCATGTCAGGGGCGGTTGACACCGCCCAGTCGTCGCGTGTCTGCCTGCAACCATCCCCGTGGGGACGGTACCCCGCCGAGCCGTCCGGTGAGAGCCCAATCGCTCGGCTCATACCGGTCAGCCTACGATCACCTTGGCCGTCCTCGCCCGTCCACGCAGTCCCATTAGGCCATCGCGTCACGGACGAGAACCGCTGACCGGGTTTCACCGCGTCGGCGCGTCGGGTGTGGTAGCGGCCGACGGCCGACGACCGCATGCCGGCCTCACGAGACGTCACGCCTCGCGAGGCTCCGACCGCGGGCTCGGACCGCCGGCCCGGCACCTCAGCGAGCGGTGGCGAGCCGGGAGGACTTCCGGGTCTTGATGACCTCGTCGATCAGGCCGTACTCCTTGGCCTCGTCGGCGCTGAAGATCTTGTCACGCTCGATGTCCTTGCGGATGTCCTCTTCCTTCTTGCCGGTGTGGACCGCGAGCATCCGCTCCAGCAGAGAGCGCAT
>NZ_CDXDOS010000030.1:0-896 GCF_978021245.1 Frankia sp. CoBUL1 | reverse complement strand
GCCGTACTCGCCGCGGGAGGTCTTCTCGATGATGTTCGGCAGGACGTAGCGGCCCTGCGGCTGGGCGGCTGCCTGGCGGGCCTGCTCGTGCCGCATCTGCTGGTACAGCGTGTCGTGGAACATGGTGGCTGCCTCCGGGACGGATGACGACGGTTCGATCCGGTGAGCGGGGGCTCCGCTCAGCTCACCGGGCCTTCGCTGGGAACCTGGCGGGCCTGCTGGACGACGTGGTCGACGAAGCCGTAGTCCTTGGCCTCCTCAGCCGTGAACCACCGGTCCCGGTCGGAGTCGCGCTCGATCTGCTCGATCGGCTGACCGGTGTGGAAGGCGATGCGCTCCTGCATCATCCGCTTGGTGTACAGCATCTGCTCCGCCTGGATGGCGATGTCGGAGGCGGTGCCCCCGATACCACCGGACGGCTGGTGCATCATGATCCGCGCGTGCGGCAGGGAGTAACGCTTGCCCGACGCACCGGCGCAGAGCAGGAACTGCCCCATCGACGCGGCGAGACCGAGCGAGACGGTCGCGACATCATTCTCGACGAACTGCATAGTGTCGTAGATCGCCATACCGGCGCTCACCGACCCACCCGGCGAGTTGATATAGAGGAAAATGTCGCGGGTCGGATCCTCCGCGTTGAGCAGCAGGAGTTGCGCGCAGATCGCGTTGGCGATCGAGTCCTCGACGACCGAGCCGAGGAAGACGATGCGGTTGGCCAACAGACGGTTGAACACCTGGTCGTCGAACGCGGGTCCACCCTGACCGGGTGCACGAAGGTCCGGACCCGGAACCGGCAGGCGCGGGGCTGCGATGTTACTCACGGTCAGCTCCTCGACTTCCTCACATGGGACGGCTGATTGACCGGCTCGACACTATCTGTGACACGCCCCAGTTCC
>NZ_CDXDOS010000029.1:0-25656 GCF_978021245.1 Frankia sp. CoBUL1 | reverse complement strand
CCCCGCCCGTCTGCGCGGCTGATCGTCTCTGCCCCGGACGGCCACCACGCCAGGGATCTTGGACGTCAGTAGGAGCGGGCGATCAGGCAGACGAGGTCGTCGGCGTCGCTGCCGGCCTCGGGGATCCCGCCGTCCGGTGTCTGGATGCACCGCACGGTGAGCGCCTCCTCGGCGAGCTCGGCCTCGCCTTCCTCGCCGACAAGGCGCCAGGGGATCCGGGCGAAGCCGGCCCGGGCGGCCCGGGCGGCCTCGGCAACGGTGGCGACGTCCGTCGTCCGGCCCTCGCGTAGGGCCAGCGCCTCGGCGTACAGGTCGGCCTGCACCTCGCCCAGCAGCACCGGCACCCGCGCGGCGACCTCGGCCAGCGGCACCGGCACCTTCTCGGAGGTGTCCCGGCGCACCAGGGTGACGTTGCCCGCGCCCAGGTCCCGCGGACCCACCTCAACCCGTACCGGGATGCCCTTGATCTCCGCGTCGGTGACCCGCCGGCCGAAGGACAGCCCGGGACGGGCATCGACCTGCACCCGAAGACCGGCGTCGGTCAGCGCGGCGGCGATCTGGCGGGCCTTCGCGACGACGGTCTCCTCGTCGCGCACCGGCAGGACCACGACCTGCGTCGGCGCCAACCGGGGCGGGACACGCAGGCCGTTGTCGTCGCCATGTGCCATGATCAGCCCGCCGACCATCCGGGTCGAGCAGCCCCACGACGTCGTCCACGCCAGATGCCGGGCTCCGTCGGCGCCGAGGAAGTCGATGTCGAAGGCACGGGCGAAGTTCTGGCCGAGCTCGTGACTGGTCGCCATCTGCAGAGCCTTGCCGTCGCCCATCATGCCCTCGCAGGTCATAGTGTTGGTCGCGCCGGCGAACCGTTCCCGGCGCGTCTTCACTCCGACGAACACCGGGACCGCCAGTACCTGCGTCATAAAGTCGCGGTAGACCTCGAGCGCGATCCGACGGGCGTAGGCCGCGGCATCGGCCTCGTCGGCGTGCGCGGTGTGGCCCTCCTGCCAGAGGAACTCGCTGCTGCGCAGGAACAGCCGGGGACGCAGCTCCCACCGGACCACGTTCGCCCACTGGTTGAGCAGCAGGGGCAGGTCACGGTAGCTCTGGGTCCACTTGGCCAGGTATTCGCCGATCACGGTCTCGCTGGTGGGCCGGACGACTACGGGCTCCTCCAGCTCCTTGCCGCCACCGATGGTGACCACCGCCAGCTCCGGGCTGAAGCCCTCGACGTGCTTGGCCTCCCGGCGCAGGTAGCTCTCGGGGATGAACAGGGGGAAGTAGGCATTGACGGCCCCGGCGGCCTTGATCCGGGAGTCCACCTCGGCCTGCATGCGTTCCCAGATCGCGTAGCCGTACGGTCGGATGACCATCGTCCCGCGGACGGGGCCGTTGTCGGCCAGCTCGGCCTTGGCGAGCACGTCCTGATACCAGCGCGGAAAGTCGGTCGAGCGGGAGGTAAGTACAGCCACCCCGCCACGATATTGCCTCGACCACGGCTCGTGGCCCCGGGGACCGGCACCTGTTGGGTCCCCGCCCCGGCGGGCGCCCCCGGATGCCGCTCGGAAGGCGCCTCGCGCCGGTTGCGGTCGTCCCGGCTGACGGCCCGTCGCCAGAGTGGACGGTCGCCAGAGTGGACGGTCGCTGAGGAGACGGTTCAGGTCCGGCCCGGATCGCCGCCGCGTCCGACTGGCTGCCCGTCGACCCCGCGCCGAGCATCCCGCGAAACCTCCTGGAATACCAGTGAGACGTCCACGTCGCCGTGATGGCTGACCAGCGCGGCCGTGGGGGGGACGAGGATCATCGCGGTGGTCAGGTCGGCAGCGGTGGCTCCCGGGGCGAGGAGCAGCTCGTGCTGGACGAGTAAGCCATCGTTGACGGTGACCACCTCGGCCAGTGACCGTGGCCGTCCCCCGATGACCGGACGGGGTTCCGGTAGAAGATCGTCGTTATCGACGGTGTTCATGTTCTGGTCGTCCTCCGTTGTCGTGTCGCATGTCGTGCCGCGTCTGGTTGGTGCCGCCGGCACGGGGTGCGCAGCGCCGGCCCCGGGTCATCCGGCCAACCGGACGCGGCGGTACCCGCGGGCCCCGCGCCATGCGGTCTGCGGCTTGCCGGACCCCGCCGATCCGCCGCGTGACGGGACATCGTCGTCCCGCCACGCGGCGGTGGCTGGCCGTGGCGCGCTTCATCGCCGGGCGGGACGGCTCCCGGTGGGCGGGCGCAGGCGGATGCGCTGGTCGGGTGGAACGGACGGGTCGTGGTGCTCTTCGGCTACGCCGTTGCTTCGGCTACGCCGTTGATGCTGTCAGCCACATCGATGTTGCTTTACAGCAAAGCACGCGAACGCGGGGTTGGCTACCGGCGATCTGTGCTCAGAGTGGACGTCTGGTAACAGAAGACGAAGGTCCTGATCAGCTGCGTAGCGCGGCGCGCGGGTTGGCCGCTTCGCCGGCTCCGTCCCGCTGCGTCGCAGGGCGCGGCGCCCCGGGCCGGACATGACACGCGTCGGTGAACTTTCGATGCTTGCTGCGTCGGAAGGTTGACAGCGACGATGCCGCTCGATGACCATGAATGATCAAGTTCCGAGCGGCTCGGCGTTCTTCCTGTCAGACTCTCGCCTGTTCCTGTCCGTTCTCATTAGGCTCCCGTCCGTTCTCGTCACGCTTCCGTCC
Source organism: Frankia sp. CoBUL1 (assembly GCF_978021245.1). NCBI lineage: Bacteria > Bacillati > Actinomycetota > Actinomycetes > Frankiales > Frankiaceae > Frankia > Frankia sp. CoBUL1. The sequence continues at coordinate 22,981 of NZ_CDXDOS010000029.1, read as the reverse complement.
GTGACCAATGGTCACTTGTTCACGGCGTTCCGGGCGTGGCGTGATGTTCGGGACGATGGGCGAGAGTGGCTATCTGTCGATCATTTGATGCGCACAGTCATGATCGGATTGGCCATTGGCTGGCTAACCAACCACGAAGCCGGTGATATGGATGTGTTCCGGTTGGTGATGGGTCCGCGTTCGCGGACGTTCACCTTACGTTCATTCGAGGTGGCTTCGATTCTCGTCGGCGCCCCAGTCCAGGGGGCGGACGATTCGGCGCCGTAGCGCGCAAGAACGAAGGGCTGCTCGTGAACCGAGGCAAGCGTCAGGCCGCCATCGGGGCTGCAATGGTGGCACTGCTCACTGTGGCGGCGTGTGGCACCGACGACAACAGTGACTCCGGCGGCACCGAGGCGAAGCCGTCGAACGGGGCGAGCGCGATCGCCTGCGAGAAGGGCTCCATTACCGGATCGGGTTCCTCCGCGCAGAAGAACGCGATGGACGAATGGGTCAAGGCGTACCAGAACGCCTGCGACGGAGCAAAGATCAACTATCAGTCGACGGGGTCCTCGACCGGTCGGCAGCAGTTCGTCGCCAAGCAGGTTTCCTTTGCTGGTTCCGACTCGGCGCTGAAGGACCAGCAGAAGACCGACGCGGACAAGCGCTGTACCCCCGGTACGGCTGTCGACCTGCCGATGGTGGTCGGCCCGGTCGCGCTTATATACCATCTCTCGGGTGTCGACAAGCTCCAGCTGTCTGCCCCGACGATAGCGAAGATCTTCTCCGGTGCCATCACCAAGTGGAACGACCCGGCGATCACGGCGGAGAACAGCGGGGTTACTCTGCCTGACGCGCCGATTGCCTCGGTGCACCGGTCCGACGGTTCCGGCACCACCGACAACTTCACCAAGTTCCTGAAGGGCGCGGCCGGCGCCGCTTGGACCTTCGACTCCGGCTCGGACTGGAAGGCCCCGGGCGGCCAGGGTGCCAAGGGCAGCGACGGGGTGACTGCGACCGTGAAGTCCACCGAGAACTCGATCGGTTATACGGAGCTCTCCTACGCGGAGAACGCCGGGCTGTCCACGGTCGCGGTCAAGAACGGTGCCGGAGAGTACGTCAAGGCGAGCACGGATGGTGCCTCCCTCGGCCTGAGCACCGCGAAGGTTGCCAGCGGTGACGATCTGAAGCTCACCTTCGACTACACCGCGTCGACCAAGGGGGCCTACCCGATCTACTTGGTCACCTACGAGATCGCCTGCACCACGGGTCTCCCGGCCGACCAGGCCAAGCTGGTCAAGTCCTTCCTGACTTACACCGCGTCGGACGCGGGCCAGTCCTCGATCGCCGACCTTGGTTACGCGCCGCTGCCGGACTCGGTAGCGACTCGGGTCCGCGCGGTGGTTGACAAGCTGTCCTGACGTCGATCTGACGCAGCTCCGATCGGACTAGCCGGTGCCCGCGGTGGGGTGAACAGCCCCACCGCGGGCCCGTCATTCGTTGACGACGACGGTGAGAGCAGCCGGGAACGGCCAGCGCATTCAGGCCAGACCAGCAGCACCAGACCAGCAGCACCAGACCAGCCAAGACGGTGACGGCCAGGGCATCTCACGAGCGGGAAGTCGAGTTCGGAGCACCAGGGGAAGAGGACTCATGACGACGGAGCCGGACAGCTCGGCGGACGCCGAGTCTCGGGGTGCCGCTTCGGCGACGGCCCCATCGGGAGGTGATCGGCCGGCCGGCGGGCTGGCGGACACCTCGACAGGCAAGGCCAAGGTCGGCGTCGCTGACCTGATCTTCAAGAATGCCACCCGCACGGCCGGGGTCGGGCTGCTGGTACTGATCGCCGCGATCGCGGCCTTCCTGGTACTGCGCGCCACCGATGCCCTCGGCGCCAATACCGGGAACTTCTTCACCACGGAGGAGTGGTTCCCCAACGCCACGCCGCCGGTTTTCGGCATCGCCGCACTGCTGTTCGGCACGATGATCACCGCTGCCATCGCAATGATCATCGCTGTTCCGGTCGCGGTGGGTATCGCTCTGTTCATCACGGTGTACGCGCCGCGCCGGATGGCCTCCGCCCTCGGCTACATCGTCGATCTGCTGGCGGCCGTGCCGAGCGTCGTCTACGGCCTGTGGGGGCTGCTCGTGCTCGCGCCGCACATGAAGGGCATCCAAAGCTGGCTGACCGACTACTTCGGGTGGATCCCGCTGTTCGAGACCGATCGCGGGGTCGGTCGGTCGATCTTCGTTGCCAGTGTCGTCCTCGCGATCATGATTCTGCCGATCGTCGCCGCGCTGTCCCGCGAGGTGTTCCTGCAAGTGCCCAGTGCGCATCGGGAGGCGGCGATGGCGCTGGGCGCGACCCGCTGGGAGATGATCAGAACCGCCGTCCTGCCCTACGGCAAGCCGGGCGTCATCAGCGCCTCGATGCTGGGCCTCGGGCGGGCGATGGGCGAGACCATCGCGGTTGCCCTGGTCCTGCCGGCGTCGTTCAACATCTCCTGGCAGATCCTCGCGCCGGCCGGTAACACCATCGCCGCGAACGTGGCGAACGGATGGGGCGAGGCCAACGACATCGGCCGCGGTGCGCTTATCGCGTCCGGTCTCGTGCTCTTCATCGTCACCATGCTGGTCAACATCATCGCTCGCGCCATCATCGCGCGGCGGCGTGAGTTCTCGGGGAGCGCCGCATGAAAACCGCGACCGTTCCCGGTAGCGCCGTCGCGGGCGGTGAGGACCGGCTGCAGCTGCGGGGCCGGGTCCTGCCCCGCTGGGTACCGCTCGCTGCCGCTGCCGGTGCCGTCGTCCTGACGGTCCTGATCTATCTGGTGACCTCGATCTCCAGCAGGATCCAGTTCCTCCTGCTGGTCGCCGTCTTCTTCATCCTCGCGATGACCGTGGCCTCGACGCTGGTCGAGGGCGCCCGCCGGGCCCGGGACCGGTTCGCGACGAACCTGGTCTACGCCGCCTTCCTGCTAGCGGTCATCCCCCTGCTCGCGGTGCTCGTGAATGTGATCGAGAAGGGTGCGAGGCGGCTGCGCCCCGGGTTCTTCACGCACTCGATGAACGGCATCGGTGCCCGTGACGTCGGCGGTGGCATCTACCACGCGATCATCGGCACGGTGGAGCAGGTCGCGTTGGCGAGCCTGCTGGCCGTGCCGTTCGGTCTGCTGGTGGCCATCTACCTGGTGGAATATGGCCGCGGCCGGGTCAGCCGGGTGATCAGTTTCTTTGTCGACGTGCTCACCGGTCTTCCCTCGATCATCGCGGGTCTGTTCATCCTGGCGTTCTGGATCCTCGCCCTTCACCAGGGCTTCTCCGGATTCGCGGGTGCCCTGGCCCTCACGGTGCTCATGATTCCGATCGTGGTGCGCTCCGCCGAGGAAATGCTGAAGCTCGTTCCGGACGAGCTGCGGGAGGCCAGCTACGCCCTCGGGGTGGCGCGTTGGCGGACCATCCTCAAGGTGGTCGTCCCCACCGCGTTGCCCGGGATCGTGACCGGCGTCATGCTCGCGGTCGCCCGCGTTGCCGGCGAGACCGCGCCGCTGCTGCTGACCGTCTTCGGCACGAACCTCATCAACGCCAACCCGTTCTCCGGGGAACAGTCCGCACTGCCGCTGTACATCTACTCGCAGGCCGGCCAGCCGCAGCAGGCGGCGGTGGACCGGGCCTGGGCCGCCGCCCTGGTACTCATCATCATCATCATGCTGCTCAACTTCATCGCTCGTCTGATCGCCGGACGCTCGCGGCTGTGATGGCCCTGGCTCGGGACGGCGGCGTGGCACAGATCACGCCCTATTCCATTCTCGCGTCCTATCCCATCCCATCCCATCTGATCCGATCATCTGAAACAGCATCCAGGAAGATCGTGAGTCGAGGTAGCCATGGCCACCCGCATCGACGTTTCCGGGCTGACGGCGTACTACGGGAAGTTCAAAGCCGTAGCCGACGTGAACCTGACCATCGAGCCGAAGAACGTCACCGCATTCATCGGGCCGTCCGGATGCGGAAAGTCGACGGTGCTGCGCACGCTCAACCGGATGCACGAGGTGCTTCCGGGGGCCCGGGTCGAGGGGCAGGTGCTCCTCGACGGTGAGGATCTGTACGGGCCCGGGACGGACCCGGTGGCCGTCCGCCGCACCGTCGGGATGGTCTTCCAGCGACCGAACCCGTTCCCGACCATGTCCATCTACGAGAACGTCATCGCCGGGCTCAAGCTGAACGGGGTCCGCAAGAAGGCGCTCCTCGACGAGCGGGTCGAGGAGTCACTGCGGGGCGCGAATCTCTGGGAGGAGGTCAAGGACCGGCTGGGCCGGCCGGGCGCGGGCCTGTCCGGCGGGCAGCAGCAGCGGCTCTGCATCGCCCGGGCGATCGCGGTGGAGCCGCAGGTCCTGCTGATGGACGAGCCGTGCTCCGCGCTCGACCCGATCTCCACTCTTGCGATCGAGGATCTGATCGCGAAGTTGAAGTCGAGCTTCACCATCGTCATCGTCACCCACAACATGCAGCAGGCGTCGCGGGTCAGCGACTCGACCGCCTTCTTCTCGTTGGAGAAGACCGGCGACCCCGGCCGCCTCGTCGAGTACGACAAGACCTCGCAGATCTTCAGCAACCCCAAGGAAAAGCGGACCGAGGACTACATCTCCGGACGGTTCGGCTGACGGCCGGGGGGATTGGCGGACAGGACGCGCGGATGCTCCCGGTACCGTGTGGGGCCGGTCAACCGGGGGGGCAAGACCGTGGCTCGGCAGGCGAGGACCCGGCGGTTTCGGCAGGCCCGGCGGTTTCGGCAGGCGAGGACCCGGCGGTCGCGGCAGTAGACCCGTCAGCCGACGGACGTCGGTACCGCGGCCCGTCCGGTGGGCCGCGGAGACGGACGACGGGCACCGGGCCGGGGAGCTTCCCGGCGCTGTTGATCGCGGACGAGGACGTCGACGACGGCATGCTCGACGCCTTCGTCGAGAACGGTGTCGAGGTCAGCGTGGTGGCCGACGGGGCGCTGGCCCTGTTGGAGATCGGTCTGCGACATCCGGCCGCGCTGCTGATCAGTGCCCGGCTGCCCGTGGTGGACGGGGTGACCGTTGTGCGGACGGTGCGTAGCGTGCCCGGTCACGACGACGTGCCGATTCTCCTCGCGGTCGGCCCCGATGACCGGCCGCGAGCCGCCGCCGGACTCGACGCGGGGGCCAGCGCCTGCGTCGGCAAGCCGTACCGGGTTCCCGAGGTCCTCGCGATGGTGGGGCTCATCGGAATCGGACGGGCCGGAACGTATCCGCCTCGGATGCACGAGCCGGAGGTGCTGCGCGGCGGACGGGTGCAGCTGGACCGCGCGGCACACGAGGTCCGCCTCGACGGGGCCGTGGTCCCGGTCCCGCCGCGGGAGTTCCGGCTGCTCGCGCTGCTCCTGGAACAGGCGGGCCGGGTCGTCCCGCGCGAGACGCTGCTGCGGGAGGTCTGGGGTTCGGCGCAGACGGAGACGAACACGCTTGCCGTGCACGTGCGGCGGCTGCGGCGGCGGCTGGGCGAGACGGCCGGCCAGCCAACGGTCATCGAGAGCATCCGCGGGGTCGGCTACCGCTTCCGCGCCGTTCCCGATCCGGGTTGAGCCCTTCCGCAGGGACGTCAGCTGGGCAGCGCGTAGACGCCCGGCGCCACCCGTACCACGAGACCGTCGTCGATCAGCCCGGCGAGGGCGCGGGTCCGCTGCACCGGATCGTCCCAGACCTGGTCGAGGATCTCCTGACCCACCGCCGGACTGGCGTCACGCAGGACGGCGAGCAGCCGGCCGCGGACCTGGCGGTCGGTGCCGGCGTACCCCTGGGGCCGGCGCGCGGGTCCCGCGCTCGGCGGGCTGCCCGCGGACACCCACGCACACCGTCCCAACAGGGGGCAGGCGGTGCAGCGAGGCGCTCGGGCAACGCAGACCAGCGCGCCGAGCTCCATGAACGCGGCGCTGGCCCGGGCGGCCGTCTCGGTGTCCGGCGGCAGCAGCTCCGCGATCTCGACCAGGTCGCGGCGGCTGACCGTGGCCGGCGGGTCGGCTCTTCCCTCGACGGCCCGGGCGAACAGCCGGCGCACGTTGACGTCAACGACCGGATGACGCTGGCGGAAGGCAAAAGCGGCAACCGCCCGCGCGGTGTACGTCCCGATGCCGGGCAGCGCGAGGAGATCGTCGAGGTGTTGGGGGATCTCGCCGTCGTGCCGTTCGACGACGACGGTCGCCGCCTGGTGCAGCCGCAGGGCGCGCCGGGGGTAGCCCAACCGGCCCCACGCCCGGACGGCCTCCCCGGCCGGCTCGGCGGCGAGCGCGGCGGGCGTCGGCCACCGGTCCAGCCATGCCTCCCAGACCGGCAGCACCCGGCTGACCGGGGTCTGCTGCAGCATCACCTCGCTGACCATGATTGCCCAGGGGCTCGTCAGGGGACGGCGCCATGGTAGGTCTCGGCCACAGACGGCGAACCAGTCCAGGACGAGATCGGCCAGTGGTCCGGACGCGCTGCTGATTCCGGCTGTGCTGGCTGTGCTGGTCATTCCCGCCATCGTGCCAGGCGACCAGGCCGGCCGGAGGCGGCAGGCGGCCTCCCGTCGCCTTCGGCTACCACACGTAGCATTACCGTGTGCAGCGTTACTATACGTAGCGTTCGAGAATGCTTGACTCGGCGAGCCGGGAGAGGCCCTCGCGGACCGCTCGGGCGCGGGTCTCCCCGACGCCGTCAACGGCCTGCAGATCGTCGACCCCGGCGGCGAGCAGTTTCTGCAGGGTGCCGAAATGGTCGACGAGCCGGTCGACCACCATCCGTGGCAGCCGGGGCACCTTCGCCAGCATGCGGTAACCGCGTGGACTGATCTGCCGGTCCAGGATGTCCGCCCCGCCGGAGAATCCGATCACCCGGGCGAGGACGGTGAGATCGAGCAGGTCGGTCGGAGACATCGCGGACAGCTCACCCAGGACCTGCGCGGGCGTTCCCGCCTTCGACCCGATCGGCAGATAGTCGCGGACGGTGAGTTCACGCTCGGTCTGGACCCCGGCCATCAGCTCCTCGAGCTGCAGGGACAGCAGCCGGCCGTCGGTGCCGAGTTCGACGACGTAGCCTTCGATCTCGTCGGCTATGCGGCGCACCATCTCCAGCCGCTGGCTCACCGAGATCGCGTCGCGGACCGTGACGAGGTCCTCGATCTCCAGCGCGGACAGGGTGCCCGCGACCTCGTCTAGCCGCAGCTTGTAACGCTCGAGGGTAGCCAGGGCCTGGTTCGCCCGGGACAGGATGGCGGCCGAGCCGTCCAGCACGTACCGCCGCCCGGCGACGTACAGCGCGATGATGTGCATCGACTGGCTGACCGAGATGACGGGGAACTCGGCCTGCTTGGCGACCCGCTCGGCGGTTCGGTGCCGCGTGCCGGACTCCTCTGTCGGCACCGTCGGATCCGGCACCAGATGCACCGCCGCGCGGACGATGCGCTGCAGGTCGGACGACAGCACGATCGCGCCGTCCATCTTGGCCAGCTCACGCAGCCGGGTCGCCGAGAACTCCACGTCGAGCTCGAAGCCGCCGGTGCACAGACCCTCGACGACCTTGTCGTGGCCGAGGACGATCAGTGCGCCGGTGTGCCCGCGCAGGATGCGTTCCAGACCGTCGCGAAAGGGGGTTCCGGGCGCGACCGCGGCCAGTGTCGCCCGGAAGATGTCGTCTCCGGGTGGTCCTGCCATCAGGCTCCCTCAGCTCCTTGGCTTCCCCCACCGTCTCCCATTACCACTGTCGTGATGCTATCGGGGCGACGGGAGCCAGTGGGGTCCACCTCATCGTGAAGTACCGATATGGTTAGAAAAATACACACTTTCTATGTTTCATGCATTTTGCTGATCGCGCCGATCAGGTCGGGTACCTCGGTGACTTTCATGCCGTCCGGAGCCGGGCCGGGGTCCGCCGGAACGAGCGCCCGGCGAAAGCCGAGCCGGGCCGCGGCGGCGAGCCGTTGGCGTACCGAGCCCACCGCGCGGACCTCCCCGGCCAGGCCGACCTCGCCGATGGCGACGAGATCGGCAGGCAACGGACGGTCCCTGGCCGCGCTGACGATCGCCAAAGCCGTCGCGAGGTCCGCCGCGGGCTCGGCCAACCGAACCCCGCCGACGGTCGCGGCGTACACGTCGGCCCGGCCGAAGCGCACCTTCGCCCGGCGCTCGACCACGGCGAGAATCATCGCCACCCGGGCCGGATCGAGCCCGGACACGGCGCGCCGGGGGATCTGCGCCGAGGTTTCCGCCACCAGGGCCTGAACCTCGGCGACGAGTGGCCGTCGGCCCTCAACCGTTACGGTGACACAGGTTCCCGGCACCGCCTCCAGCCCCGCGCCGCCGGACCGGGACAGGAACAGCCCGCTCGGGTCGGCGATGCCATGGATACCGGAATCGTCCATCTCGAAACAGCCGACCTCGTCGGCTGGTCCGTACCGATTCTTGCCCGCGCGGACCAGGCGCAGTGCGGAGTGCCGCTCGCCCTCGAAGTGCAGCACCACGTCGACCAGATGTTCCAGGAGGCGTGGTCCGGCGACCAGACCATCCTTCGTGACGTGGCCGACAAGCACCGTCACGAGTCCCAGCGCCTTGGCCGTCCGGATCAGGGCCGCGGTGACCTCACGGACCTGGGTGACCCCGCCCGCGGCTCCGTCCACCCCGGCCGCGGAGATGGTCTGCACCGAATCGACCACCAGCAGGGCCGGTGAGACCTCCTCGACGTGACGCAGGACGGCGCCGAGGTCCGTCTCGGCGGCGATCCACAGGTCCTCGTGCAGCGCGCCCGTCCGACCCGCCCGCAGCCTGACCTGCGCCGCGGACTCCTCCCCGGTGACGACCAGGGCGCGGGCACCGGCGGCGGCGCTGCGGGCCGCGACCTCCAGTAACAGGGTGGACTTGCCGACCCCCGGTTCCCCGGCGAGCAGGATCACGGCGCCGGGAACGAGGCCGCCGCCCAGCACGCGGTCGAGCTCGTCGATCCCGGTCGGACGACGCCGCGTCGCGGTCACGTCAACGGACATGACCGGCAGAGCCGGTGCCGTCACTGCGGCGGACGAGGCGGAACGACCCCCCGCGACCAGGCCGGCCCCCCGGCGTGGGGCGGGGGCCTGGGCCTCCAGCGTGCCCCACTCCTGGCAGCGCGAGCATCGTCCCGCCCACCGCACGGACTCCGAGCCGCAGCTGTTACACCGGAACCCGCCTGAGGCCGCACGACTCGACGGGCGACCGCCGGCCGACGGGCGAGTGGATGCCATGGACGCAACGTTAGTCCGCTGGTCCGACATGTCGGCGACAGCGGCGCGCGGAATGGGTTCCCGGGTGTCGGGTACCCGCGAATGGGGGGATACCTCGGCCGGATCCCGCTGGGTGGGTCAGCCCAGTGGTGGGTCAGCCCGCGGTGGTGGCGCCGGCCGCAGGGCTCGCGGCGGGGGCCGACGTGCCCCGGGAAGCGGCGGTCGACGAGGTCGTGCCGACCGTCGAGGTCGGCGTGGCGCCGGCCGACGGCGAGGCGGACTGCGCTGCCCGCGGCGTCCCGGTGACCGCGCCCGGCGCCGCCGAGGCGCCGGGCGCGGGCTGCTCTACCGGGACGTCCAGGGTGATGCTGCCGGCCTTGGCGAAGGTGATGGTGACGGGCACCTGGGACCCGATCAACAGGTTCTGCTGGACGTTCTGCAGGGTCGGCGCGGAGCCGTCGGCAATGAAGATCTTCCCGGAACCGGGTGGCAGCTCGGCGGGGCTCGGGACCTTGCCGCCCGCCGCCAGGGGGGAGGACACGCCGATGATGGTGTCAGGCTCGGTGCCCGCGTTGAAGAACGCCGAGACGATCTGTGCGGAGTCTCCCCGGGACAGCGGGCCTGCCACATAGACATTGCGTAGCGTGATGCTGCCGACGGCGCTCGAGACGCTGTTGGTCGTGGTCCGGGCGAGGTTTGTCACCGCGTCGTTGCCGGAAGCGCAGCTTGCCAGGCCAGCGGACCCGACCACCGAGGCCAGGAGCGCGACACCGATCCGGTGGGAGGCGATGCGCCGCCTGAAGGTGGACTGTCGGCCGGCGTCGTGGCCCGACTCCGGGGCGGCGGACGCCCCGCCGACGGCGGGTGTGGCTGACGTGAAACGGGCACCCAGACGGCGGCTCACAGCTCGGTGGCTCCTCCTGCGCGAGACCGGTGCCTCGGGTGCGCACCGGTGCTGGTTGACGGTCGCCCCGGGGAGCGACCACCGGTGGCGCCGCCTCCACCGCTGGCCGTCGTAACCGGTGCGGAGGGGTCACCCCCGGTGCCCGGATGATTCGGTCTAAGACGGTCCGTCTCCCGACTCACCCGTGCGGGGCTAACACTAGCCATCCCCCGGCATCACGTGCGGCGGCTGTGGGCGGTACGAGACCCGCGGATCCGGCCCAGGAGCACGCCCGGGCCGGATTTCGGCGCCCTATCCGGGCCGGCTGGCCTGGGCGATCGGTCCGAGCGACCCCGGACGTGGGCAGCATCACGGCGTGGGGGGAGTCACGACCTGTCGGGCGACCCGGCGGGCGCCGTCCGTTCCGTGGTGATAGCCCATTTCATGACGAGATGACCGTTACATAGCGATGTATCGCGATGTGTCCGGCGTGTCGAGATGCGTCACGGCGGGACCGGTCGGGTGGGCCGGGGCCCGGGCGGGACCCCGTGCCGGCCCGCGCCGGGGGTTCGCCACGCGGCCCGCGCTCAACGTATAGCCAACATCCGCCGGATCGTTACCCATTTTACCTGGTAGGACATCTTCGATGTCGGTGCGCGGCGATCTGACGGGTGGCTGGGCGGATCTGTGTCCCTGGGTGTCCGTCCTCCGGAGCGGGTGGCCGGAAGGCGGCGCCGGGTCCCTCACCTTGGCGTTGCTGGTCTTGGTACCTGCAGCGTGCGTCTGACCTGCGGCGATGCGTGCGTGTTACGCTGGTAGAGGCGGAAGGGGCACGTGACACATGGCGTTCCAAGTCGGCGAGACCGTTGTTTACCCGCATCATGGTGCTGCTCTGATTGACGCGATTGAAACTCGCGTCATCAAGGGCGAGGAAAAACTCTATCTCGTGCTGAAGGTCGCTCAGGGCGATCTGACTGTCCGAGTTCCGGCCGACAACGTCGGTATGGTCGGGGTGCGTGACGTCGTCGGGCAGGACGGGCTGGAACGGGTGTTCGAGGTGCTCCGCGCCCCGCACACCGAGGAGCCCACGAACTGGTCGCGACGGTACAAGGCAAATCTTGAGAAGCTCGCCTCCGGCGATGTGAACAAGGTGGCTGAAGTCGTCCGTGACCTGTGGCGACGCGATCGCGAACGCGGTCTTTCCGCGGGCGAGAAGCGAATGTTGAGCAAGGCCAGGCAAATCCTCGTCAGCGAGCTTGCGCTCGCCGAGGGCACCAACGAGGACAAGGCGGAGGCCATGCTCGACGAGGTTCTCGCCGGATGATCGTAGGCTCGTTGGCGCAGGCGTAGTTCGTCCGGCCGACAGGCGATCTATTCGGCACGGCATGATAATCCGGAAAGGCATTCTCTTTCCGGGAGACCGCCGTCCCGAGCGCGTTGCCGACTCAGGTTCCGGCTGAGTGGGCGTCGAGACGGTGGTGGGCGGTGTTGCGCCCACCGGCGGCTCGCGCCGAGCCGGCTGGATCGGCCAGGCCCTCGTGGCGGATGGCACACGGGAGGTCCTGTGGTGGGCGAAGGTCACCGGTTGCCGGTGGCGAGCCCCCGGGCGGCGGCGATCGTGCCGGCTGCCGGCCGGGGTGAGCGGCTGGGGGGAGGTACTCCCAAGGCGCTGCGAGCCCTCGGAGGCAGGCCCATGCTGGTGCGCACGGTGGAATCGTTGCGTCGCTCCAGGCTGGTGACGCAGATTGTCGTCGCGGCGCCACCGACGCTGGTCGATGCCGTGGCCCAGTTGCTTGGCGGGGACGTGTATGTGATCGCCGGAGGCGCCGAGCGGGTGGATTCGGTCCGCCGCGCCCTGCGAGCCGTGGACGACGACGTCTCCGTGGTACTGGTCCACGACGCCGCCCGGCCGCTGACGCCCCCCGAGCTGGTCGACGCGGTGGCGGCTGCGGTGCTCGACGGACATCCCGCGGTGATTCCCGTCGTGCCGCTGGCCGACACGGTCAAGGAGGTGGACGCCGACGGGCGGGTGGTGCGTACCCCGCCGCGGGACGGTTTGCGAGCCGTGCAGACCCCGCAGGGATTCCGCCGCGACGTGCTGAGCGCCGCGTATGCGCTCGAGGACATCGCCGTGACCGACGATGCGGGCCTGGTGGAGGCTCTGGGAGTGCCGGTGACGACCATTCCCGGCGTGCAGGAGGCATTCAAGGTGACTCGACCGGCGGATCTCGTGCTCGCCGAGGCGCTACTCGCCCGCTGCGACCCCGCGGACGACGCCCGGCCCGCGGAGGCCCGGTCCGAGGAGCCTCAGTTCGCGGGTGCCCGGTCCGTGGACGCCCGGAGTGGCGGATGACCGGCGGCCCGCGGTGGGACGAGCCCGTCGTGGACGCCGCGCCCATCAGCCGGCAGGCCCCCGCATCCAGCTTGGTGAACACGGTGATCCTGCCCCGGGTCGGCGTCGGGGTCGATGTGCATCCGTTCGCCGCCGGCCGGCCGTGCTGGGTGGCCTGCCTGGAATGGCCGGGGGAGACCGGGCTCGCCGGACACTCCGACGGGGACGTCGCCGCACACGCGGCCTGTGACGCACTTCTCACCGCCTCGTGCCTCGGTGATCTGGGTCGGGTGTTTGGCACGGACCGACCGGAGTACGCGGGTGCATCGGGCGCGGTCCTGCTGGCTGAGACGGCTCGGCTTCTCGGTGCCGCCGGTTGGGCGATCGGCAACGTCTCGGTCCAGGTCATCGGGAACCGGCCCAGGATGGCCGGGCGTCGCGAGGATGCGCAGAAGGCGATGTCCGTGGCCTTGGGCGCATCGGTGAGCCTGTCGGCCACCACCACCGACGGACTCGGCCTCACCGGGCGGGGCGAAGGCTTGGCCGCCATCGCGACCGCGCTCGTCATCCGCGCCTGACGGCGGGCCCGCCAGGCGCGGATATGCCGTTTTGTCATCGACTGACTGCGTGCCGGCGCGGAGATGAGAGGGTGAGCCGACCCTGGCCCCTCCCCGAGGAGTCTGATGGCTGACCGCCTTCCCGAGCCGGTGAGGGCCCTTGCCGACGCCCGGACCTACGTCGTTCTGGCGACGATCCAGCCCGACGGCTCGCCGCGGATGACCGTGCTGTGGGTGGACCGCGATGAGGACGAACTGCTGCTGTCCACGGTGCGGGGACGTGCGAAGGAACGCGACATCGCAAGGGATCCGCGGGTCGGACTGATGTTCCTCGACCAGGGCGATCCCTACGGTTACGTCGAGGTCCGCGGGACCGCGACCCTGACCGAGGAGGGCGGCCGGGAACTGATCGACCGGCTGTCGGTGAAGTACACTGGAGATGTGTACCGGTGGGATGATCCGGATGAGGTCAGGGTGGTCGTCCGGTTCGTGGCGGACCGGGTACTGACGGTCGGCTGACCCTCCCCTTGGGTCCCGTCGATCGAGCGGGGGCCGTACCCTTGACAGATGGGTCTCCACCTCTACGACACGCGCAGGCGGCGTGTGCGGCCATTCGAGCCGCTACGCCCCGGTCACGTGGGCGTCTACGTGTGTGGGCCCACCGTGCAGGCGGCCCCGCATGTGGGCCACATCCGCACGGCGCTGCCCTTCGACCTGCTGCGCCGGTGGCTGGTGCAGTCCGGCCGTTCGGTGACCTTCGTGCAGAACGTCACCGACATCGACGACAAAATCATCATCAACGCGGATCGGGACGGCACCTCGGTCTGGGAGCTCGCCACCCGGCAGACCCGCGCGTTCGACGACGCCTACCGCACTCTCGGGATCCTGCCCCCGACGATCCAGCCGCGCGCCACCGGTCACATCCCCGAGATGATCGCGCTGGTGTCGGCCCTCGTGGAGGGGGGATACGCGTACGCCAGCAGCGGTTCGGTCTGGTTCCGGGTGGGTGCGTTCGCCGACTACGGAGCACTGTCCCACCAGCGACCCGACGCGATGCAACCGTCCGTGGAAGCCGAGCCCGGCAAGGCCGACCCCCGCGACTTCGCGTTGTGGAAGGCAGCCAGGCCCGGTGAACCGTTCTGGTCGTCCCCCTGGGGTGACGGCCGGCCGGGCTGGCATCTGGAATGCTCTGCGATGGCCGGAAAATACCTCGGCCCGGTCTTCGACATCCACGGCGGCGGACTCGACCTGGTTTTCCCGCACCACGAGAACGAACGGGCCCAGACGGTCTGCGCCGCCACGGCCCGCCCGGCGTCGAACGCGGCTTCGGCCGATTCGCCCGGCCCCGGTGGTGGCGAGCCCGGTAGCGGCGAGATGGCGCGCTACTGGATGCACGTCGGCCTGCTGACGACCGGCGGGACGAAGATGTCGAAGTCGTTGGGAAATTCCGTCCTGGTGGCCGACGCCCTCGACGCGGTCCGTCCGCAGGTTCTGCGTTATCACCTGCTTTCCGCGCACTACCGGTCCATGCTCGAGTACAGCGCCGAGGCACTGGCGGAATCCACCGCGGCCCACGACCGGGTGGAGACCTTTGTCCGCAACGCGTTGGACATCCTCGGCGGGCCCGGGGAGGCGGCGGCCCTGGCGGCCGACGAGGTCGTCTCGTCGGTGGCAGGGGCGCAGCCGACGGTGGCCGGAGCCCGGCCGGTGCCGGTTCCCGGGCCGGGTGGTGAGTCGAGGCTCACCCCGCGGCGGGCCTGGTCCGATTTCACCATCGCCATGGACGATGATCTCGCCGTCGGGCGTGCGCTGGCGGCCCTGTTCGGCGCGGTGAGTCAGGGAAACCAGGTGCTGTCGAAGGCCCACAGCCGGGAGCTGGCCGGGTGGGTGGACGTGACCCGCCGGATGCTGAACATCTTCGGTCTCGACCCGCATGAGCAGTGGCCCACCGCAGGTGCCGAGTTCAGGCCGGCGCTGGACGGCGCGATGCAGGTCGTGCTGGATCTGAGGTCCGCGGCCCGGGCCCGACGGGACTACGCGGAAGCCGACGCCATCCGGTCGAGACTGGCAGCCGCCGGCCTGATCGTGGAGGACACTCCAGAGGGCCAGCGCTGGCATCTGGCCTGATCCGATCGGCGGGTCGCCTGCCGCCCCGGACAGCGGCAGGCGACCTGGTAGATCAGCGGGCGCGCAATGTGATGCGCGTCCAGGCGCCCAGGTAGACCCGGTCCCCGTCACGAAGCGGAACGGGCTGGCCGGGCTCGATGGGGTCCGGTTCGTCGTTCAGTCGGGTGCCGTTGGTGGAGCCCGGGTCGCGGACCGCGTAACCGCCGTCGGGCAGCAGTTCGAACAGGGCGTGGCTGCGGGAGATCCCCGGGTCCTCCGGCGCTCCGGACAGGTCGATGTCGGGATGGATGCCACGGGACTCGCTGCGCCGTCCCACGAGCATCTGAGAGCCGGCCAAGGCGAAGACCCGACGAGGGTAGAAGGTCGGGAACGGGACCCGGTGGTCGTCGCCGCTGTCGTAGTACTCGCGCTCCGCCTCGACGATGGCCTCCCAGACGGTGCTGCCCGCCGACGCGCGGTCCCGGTCCCATCCGGCACCACGCCCGGAGCCGGCCCGCGGGTCGTCGAGGACCGCGTCACGGGGGTCGACGTGGCCGCCGCGGGTGCCGCCGAGTTCCGGATCGCCCAGTCGCGGATCGCCCAGTCGCGGATCGCCCAGCCGCGGGTCGGCGCCGGGCCGAGCGTGCCGCGGGTCGGTTGTGTGCCGCGGGTCGGTTGTGTGCCGCGGGTTGCCGGTGACCCGGTCGCCGGCTGGCGCGGGCGGGGCGGAGGCGTCCATGCCCAGCGGGTCCGCACCGTAGCTGTACTCGGCGTCGCGCCGGCTCCGGCGGTGCGTGTCCGACTCGCGATCAAGGTCGCCCCGCGGGTCCGGATATCCACCCGGCGTCCGGCTGTCGCGGCCGGTGGGGTAGCCGCCCCGGTCGGCCCGGTCGTCATGGCCGCGGCTGTACGGGCCGCGATCGTAGGGATCGCGGGGATCAAGGTCGGGGTAGCCGCCCGGGACGCGCTCCTCGCGGCTGTCGCGGCCGGTGGGGTAGCCGCCCCGGTCGGCCCGGTCGTCATGGCCGCGGCTGTAGGGGTCGCGGTCGTAGGGATCGCGGGGATCGAGGTCGGGGTAGCCGCCCGGGACGCGCTCCTCGCGGCTGTCGCGGCCGACGGGGTAACCGCCACGGTTCTCCGGCGTGCCCCAGTCCCGACCGTAGGGATCGCGCCCGTGGTCGATCCGGTCGTCGGGGGCCGGCCGCTCGTCACGCCCGCGTGGGTAAGGGGCACGATCATAGCCACCGGGCGGGCCGTAGGGGTCCTCCTGATAACCGCGGCCCCCCCGGGACTGGTCGGGGTAGCCGTCGCGGCCATACCCGCCATACGCGTCGCCGCCGCGCGGGTCGCCGCCGCGCGGCGGGTCCGTCACCCCGGGCAGGTCGGCTGGCGAACGGCGGATGCCCAACGGGTCGTAGCCATCTGGACCGTCCGCATCCGGGCCGGTCTGCTCGGCTGGCCCACGCCGGCGGTTCCCGTCAGCCGAGCGGCCGGGGGCATCTGCTCCGTAGGGAGCTCGCCCGCCGTCCTCCGGACGGTATTCGTACCTCTCCTGACCACTCATGATCCCAATTCCGCACCGATCGCAGTAGTCGGGTCGTGAGACAGGTGCCCCGTAGGGCATCGTGCCCTCACCTGATCACCGGTTCACCCGGAGGGTCCTCGTCGACCGTGTGTCAAGGACCATCTCATCGATCTTCTTGGCGTTCTTCTTCAACCGAACCGTACCTGTTGTGGCATTGTCGACGTGAACCACCTTCTGTAGGAGGCGGTAGGTGTCTCCGTTGCCGGAGGCGAGCGCCAGCTGAGCGCCGCGTCCGAGCAACAGTGTCGCAGTCGCCTCGTCGTCGGCCCGACGCGCCTCCAGACCCCGTAGCACCGCGGCCGCGAGTTCCGCCTGGTCGGTGTAGTGGGCGACCGGGTCGTTGATCCGGCTCCGCTGGGTCTCATTGTCCGTCCAAACCGCTCGGACCAGCGCCTTTGACGTCACCCGGCCGTCGACGACGAGGCTGACCCGCGCCGCCCGCGCCTCGGTTCCCAGCGCGCGGGCGGGCACCTGGACATTCAAATGGTAGTCGCGCGACTCGATTCCCCACGCGCCGGTACGGTACCGGAAGGTACTCGTTCTGGTAGACCTCCGCGGCGAAGGCACTCATCAGTCCTCCACCCGGGCGGCCACCACCGTGATGTTGTCGTGTCCCCCGGAGTTGATGGCGAAGTCGACGAGGTGGCGGGCGACGTCGATGGCCTCGCAGCGGGGTGGGAGCTGGTTGACGAGCGCGGCCATCACGTCTGGCCGGGACGCGTAGTTCCACAGCCCGTCGCTGCAGACCAGTACCGTGGCCGGCGCCTCGATCGGGAACATCTCGGTGTGCGGCGCGACGTCCTCGACGTCGCCGCCCAGCCAGCGGGTGAGGGTGTGCGCCCGCCGGTGCGTCTCGGCCTCGTTGGCCGGGATGAGCCCCGCGCGCGCGGCCTCGGCCGCCCAGGTGTCGTCGGCGGTCAGCCGCTCGCACCAGCGCGGACCGAGCAGGTAGACCCGGCTGTCGCCGACCCAGCCGACCGTGACCATGCCCGGCCCGTCCGGGGTCGGCGGGGTGACGATGGCCGCGGCGAACGTGCACGACGGCGCCATCCGCCCCTCGGCCGCGCTGAGTTGGGCGATGGTCGCCTGGGCCGCGTCGACGGCGGCGTGCAGCGCGGCCTCGGCGTCCTCCGGGGAGAACCCGCCGACGACCGCGCGGGGCGATGTTCGCGGCTTCTTGTAGTCGGCATACGACGGTTCGAGGATGTCGAGCATCTCCTCGGCCCGGCTGACGCCGCGCGACGGGCGGGTGCCGTGGTGGACGGGGCGCCCCGGGCCGTGGGCACGCACCGCATCCGCGAGGACGGCCATGGCGGCGGTCGCCGCGGCGGCCGAGGCCTGCCCGGAGCCCGGAGTGGTCGATACGCCGTCACACACCACCGCGATCAGCGTGCCGTACACGACGGCCAGGCCCATGGCGTCCTCGTTGGTGGTGTGCCGGACGCCGCGGTCGCACACGCCGGCGAGCTGGCCGAGGTCGACCTCGCTGTGGTCGGCGTCGCCGTGGCCGGGGTTCGGACCCTCCAGCCCGTGACCACAGACCTCGCAGTACCGGTCGTCGGTATACACCGGTGCCGCGCACACCGGGCAGCGACCCAGGTCGTCGTCGAGTTCGAACGGCCCGCTCCCGGTGATCTGGTAGGCGACCGTGGGGGCGTCGTCATGCGGGTTGAGGTCCACCGTCATGCCGCCGGGAGAAAGCGGACGCGGCCGGAAACAGCCGGGAGAACGCATGCGGGCGGTGTGCGCAGAGCCATGTGCTGGGTGCCTCCTGCCCCTGACGATCGGGTCGCTGACGGCCGGATCGTCGATGCTCGCCGTGGCCGTCTCGGGACACCGACGGCGCGCGCCCGATGATCGGCCGAAGTGGTCGCACTCGTCGAGCTGGTCATCACACATTCATGAAGACGTATTCCCCCAGCTTCCCCCACGGCACGTCGAGGGTGTAGATCGCCGTGCCGGCGACCTGATCCGACGCGCCCGCCATCGTCGGCGGGCGACCCTAAAAGAGCGTAAAGGCCGGGGGTGGATGGTGGCAGGGCCCCCGCATCCCGGGGAACCCCGGGCCTGCTGATCGGCGTGGTCACGCGGCCGCCGCTCATGACCCGCACCTCCGCTCGCGTCGTCACGTCGTCTCCCCGGGTCCGCCTGGGCCGCCTGGGCCGCCGGGCCGGGAGGTGGCGCTCAACGTTCTATGCCGGGCATTCTCCAGGAATGTCACCGCCGCGGCGGTGACACCGCCAGGTCGGGGAGCACACCCGCCGAACGCCCGCGGCGGCGTGCCGCGCGGCCCGGCCGCCGTGACGAGCGCGGTACCGTAGGCCTCCACTCCGCCGAGCATGGTGAGACTGGCATCGAGATCGTCGATGTTGATCAGGTGGCACCCCGCCTTCGCCATGGGTCACCACCGGTCTTCGGCCCGCGACCACCCGGCGGCGGGTGGAAGAACGATGCGCACCTGACCCTCCTGACGCCGGTGAGGAGCGGCCGGACCACATCAGGTCGGGCCGTGGGCCTGCCGGCCCTCAGGATAGGGCGCCGGATCCCCGGAAACGGCCATGTCGAGGTATGCCCATGGCAGAGCTCCTCCGCCGAGTTCCTGCCGAGCGCGCCCCGACACGGCGGTGTCGTCCGCCGTATACCGTGGTCACATGGTCATTCCCCGGGCGTGTAATGGTCGGTGGTCCTGATGGCCGGTGCCGCTCGCCGGGACAGCGGGATCGCCCGCGGCGGTCAGGGCGGTCGGGCCGCCAAGGCCGGTTCCCACCGCAAGGGGGCCTCCACGGGCAGCGGCGGTCACGGCCGCAAGGCGCTGGAGGGCCGTGGGGCCACTCCGCCCGCGCAGCTGCGCCCCGGCCATCCCGCCCAGCGTCGTGCGGCGGCGGCTGCTGCGGCCCGTTCCGCCTCGGCCGGAGCCGAGCGGAGTCGAGCGGCCGCCGGCCGGCGCGGGGATGGTGGCCGCGCCGTCGCAGCTGCGGCCACCACCGGGCCGAGCGCCGTGGGGGGTTCCGCGGGGGCCGGGCGCCCACGGCGGACCGAGGGCGACGAGCTGGTGGTCGGGCGCAACGCGGTGGTCGAGGCGCTGCGGGCCGGGGTACCGTCGTCGACCCTTTTCATCGCCGGCGGGCTGGACTTCGACGAGCGGCTCGCCGACGCCCGCCGGCTCGCCGGGCGGGCCGGGATCGCCGTGGCCGACGTCGGCCGCACGGATCTCGACCGGATGTGTGGCACCGCTCCGCATCAGGGTCTCGCCCTCGTGGTACCGCCGTTCCGGTATGCCCATCCGGATGATCTCCTCGCCCGCGCGCGCTCGTCTCCGCCGGGTCTGCTGGTGGCGTTGGACGGGGTCACCGATCCTCGCAACCTCGGGGCCGTGGTGCGCTCGGCCGCCGCCTTCGGTGCCCACGGCGTCGTCGTCCCGGAGCGTAGGGCCGCCGGCGTGACCGCCGCGGCCTGGAAGACCTCGGCGGGGGCTGCCGCCCGGCTGCCGGTGGCGCGCGCCACCAACCTCGCCCGCACGCTCGTCTCCTACGCGGCGGGCGGCCAGTTCGTTGTCGGTCTGGCCGCGGACGGTGAAGTGAGCATCGACGAGCTCACGATGGCGACCGACCCCCTCGTCCTGGTGATCGGTTCCGAGGGATGCGGGTTGTCCAGGCTGGTCGAGCAGCGCTGCGACGTGAGGGTCCGGATCCCCATGGCGGGTGCGGTGGAGTCCCTCAACGCGGGGGTGGCCGCCGGGATCACGCTGGCCGAGATCGCCCGCCGCCGTCGGATCGGCTGAGCCGGCCGATCGGTGGGTCCGCCGGGTCTCCGCCGGGCGGGGCCGCGGAAGTTGAGCTGGCCGACGTCGCCGTGACCGGGAAACCGTGACCGGGAAACGTAGCGTGCAGCCCCGTGTCCCGTCCGGGACACGGGGCTGCTGGCCGCGCGCCGATCAGTACCTGCCGGGCGTGGACGGTGAAGGCTGGTGCGGGAAGCCGGGCAGCTCAGATCTTGTGACCCCAGCACGGCTTCGAGGCGTACCAGGGGCTCGTCCCCTGCTGGGCGTACAGGATGCGGGCGCGCTGCCACTGCTCGGCGACGCTGGCGTGCTGCGGCAGACCCTTGCCGCCGACCCCGCGCCAGGTGCTGGGCAGAAACTGGAACAACCCGCCGGCGCCGATGGAGTTGACCGCGCGGGGGTTCCCCCCGGACTCACACGGGATCACCTTGGAGAGGAAGTGGTCGGCGTTCGTCGACGCGCTGGCCGGTTGGGACAGCGCGAGGCCACCGCCGATCGAGGCCGCGAGAGTGGTGGCGGCGATCAAGGCCCGGGAACCGAGCCTGATGCGGTTGAGGCCACGAGCGAGCGAACGAGCGTTGGACATTGAGTTGCCCTTCCCCACGCCTGCGAGGTGAGCTGTCGGGTTCGGGCTGGGAATGCCCGGCCGCGCATCGCGGCTTCACCCCGAGGACGTCTTTTATCGGCGCCCGGAATTGGTTCCCCCGCTCCTGCCAAAGGTTTGATTCTCGTCGAGCGGGGGCAGGATTCGGCGTGCCGCCCGACGCATGCCATCAGGTGACGGCACGGCAACGAACATAGCTGAGAGTGACCCGGGGAAAACAAGAGTACGTGAGGATGCACACAGTGCACCCCACTTACTTGTCCCGATCTTTTTAATGGTGTTTCGCGCCCGCGTGCGCGCCCGATCCTAGAGGTTGTTCAGTGGGCTGAAAATCCCCAGTTCGTGGCTGGGTCGTCACGCTGACGGTAAACAATAAGCGATGCGTGGAGAATCTGTTCCGCCGCGTGGCGATCGAGCCTCCACTACCCGCTGCCGGCAGTCTCCAACCAGGTTCCGAAAAAATCTGTGTCGACGTTCCGGCGGACCCGCACCTATCGCCTGCTTTCCGGACTATACGGCACGAGGGAACCATGTCATATGTCGGATCTACCAGTCCGTGTCGGACACCCGGTCCCGGCGCTGCGCCGTCGGCACGTCGGCACGTCGGCATGCCGCCACGCCGCCCGCGGGGCGGGTGCGTTCGGGCTGGTCAGCGGTTGTAGGACCAGGCCGAGCCGGTACCCCGGTACTGCTCCACCGGGATCGGTGTGGTTCCGGCCCGCATCCGATCCGTGTAGAGCTGACCGTGCAGGTGATCGATCTCGTGAGCGACGAGCCGCGCCAGCCCCTGCCGATAGACGGTGATGTGCCGGTTGCCATCGATATCGGTGTGTTCGACGTGCAGCTCCAGCGGCCGGGGGACGAGGCCACGGACGTCGAAGAAGCTCAGGCAGCCCTCGTACTGCTCGTCAGTCTCCCGGGAGGTCTCGATGACGTTGGGGTTGAGCAGCGTGAGCGTGTCGCCGCCCGCGGTACGCACGATCGCCGCGGCGCGGTTGATGCCGACCTGCGGCGCGGCGATGCCCAGGCCCTTGCCGAAGGTGTGCAGAACGGACACCCGTTCGAGGGCGGAGGACAGTTCGGTGACGACCCGGCGCGCGTCTTCGGCCTCGTTGGGCAGGGCGAAAGGGCGGGCCGGCTGCCGCAGGATCGCCTCACCCTCCTGCACGATGCCGACGGCCGCCATCTGATCGCTGGGACGTGTTCCGGTCTCCGTGGCCGGATCACGTTCCGGCACGGTGGCCCGGAAGTTCCATTCCAGTCGGTAGCGGGCGTGCAGCGGCGGCTCGGTGGTCGACCAGGTGAAGACCCGTCGGTCGCCGGAGTCGGTGCGGGCGATTGCGGTCCGCAACGGGAAGGCATCGGCGGTCATCGACGTCTCCATGCCCCAGACCACGGGATCCAGCTCGGCCGGAAAGTCCAGCCGGACCGAGAGGAAACTCGTCGGTACCCGCACGGCACGCTGGAACCACGGCCCCCACTTCTCCCTGCTCACCTGGTAGCTGTAGTTGATCCATGCCGATTCGCCGGGATAGAGCGGAAATCGTCCTCGGCTGTTCTCGAAGAGCAGCCAGACCTCCTTGAGCGCGTCCCAGTCGGTCTTGACCTGCCAGGCCATCTGCTCGCCGCCACAGTGCGCGCTGAGCTGGAGGTCCTCCCAGCGCAGCGGATCGGATCGGTACAACCGCGCGGAGCGTTCCGGATCTCCCGGGAACCGGTCGACCGATATCCGCATCAGATACCGGGTTACCGGTTCGCTGCCGGCGTTGAGAAGACGTCTTCGCTGGTGGGCGACGTACATGCTGTCGTCGTAGCGGAGTTCGGCCCGGTCCTCCTCGACGACCAGGCCCCCCGGTTCGGGGGGGGCCGGCCCGGGCCCTCGGCGACGACGGGACCGGGCCGGCC